>JAUXRP010000014.1 GCA_030681675.1 Candidatus Planktophila sp. | reverse complement strand
ATTCTCATTCTTAGAGAAAAATAGGACCTTGGTCTGGAATGGTCAATTTTTCAATGGAAAACCAACTATCTCTTTTACATAATCATCATTCAAACGGCCCAAGCTCTCGATTCCTAAATATTTGACCGCTGAATTCGTTTCAATGGTGACGGTGGCTGATATCTGGAAAGTGGGCATGAGCGTGGTTTTCCCCATCATGTGAATGTTCATGATGATGATTCTCAGTGATATGGAGGTAGATGCCAAAACCCATAAAGATCGTAGCAATTCCTAGTTGTGCAGTTAGAGGATCGCCAAGAATTACAGCGGCGAGTGCTCCAAAAAATGGGGCAACAGAAAAGTAGGCACCGGCACGCGACGTTCCGACCGTGCGCATTGCGCCAATAAATAGCACCAGGCTTATGCCAAAGGAAAATACACCAATAAGGGAGATCGCAAGTAGGGCCCCTAGATCAGGAATTGCACCTGAGATTTGAGTTGCAATAAAGAGATTTGTAACTCCGGCCACCAGGCCTTTAGTTGAAGCCATCCAAGTAATATCAACAGAGATCACATTTCGGGTTAGGTTGTTATCTAGAGCCCAAAATAGGCAGGCTGCGACAATTAGGAGCATTGAGGGAAGTACACTGAAATCGAAACTGCCATTCCAACCAACGATGCCTGCACCGGTAACAATGCTTAGCATTCCAATGAGGATCCTTCTATCAAAGTTTTCTTTAAAGATAAACCATGCAAACATGGCAGTAAATACACCTTCCAAATTCAAAAGAATTGAAGCCGTGGATGCTTCCATCTGGGATAGTCCAATTAGAAGTAATACAGGTGCAGCAATTCCCCCACATGCGATGGCCAATGCGAAATATATCTTTTCCGACAAAGGTAATTTGAAATTAGGTGGTTTTTTAAACTTTCGATAGATCCCGATACTAATACCCGAAGATAAGTACAGTAATCCGGCAGTCATAAAAGGCGAAGAGTTTTCTAGAAAGATTTTGGTTAGAGGTGTAGAAATGCCAAAAAGTATGGCTGAAAGTAGAGCCAGTTGCGCTCCTTTTGGAATAAAGGGAAAAAATTTCACGTCAATGCCCAACATACATTGCAGATGCGCCAGTAACTCGGACTATCTCCATGTATGAAGTTGGATAAACGGTGTGTGGGTGACCAGCGGCAGCCCACACGATCTCATAATCTTTTAGTGCCACGTCTATCAATGTGATTTCAGGTGCATTAATCCAGGCCACTGGGGATACACCACCGATTGAAAATCCTGATTGTTCCTTAACAAAATCTGCATCTGCGCGATGTAATTTCTCAATGCCAAGGTTCTTGGCAACTAATTCGGTATCTACTCGGTGACGCCCGCTAGTAATTACGAGTAGCGCATTTCCACTTGGTAATTTAAAGACAATAGACGATGCCACTTGTCCAACTTCAATGCCCAAAGCATTGGCCGCGTCTAAAGCAGTTCGAGCCGAGTCTGAGAGAATCGTGACCTCACCTTCGCAACCTAACTCTGTAAGAAGTGCAATTACTCGAACAACTGAAGGGTTAGCAAGAACATTTTCCACTCGTTAAGCAACGCGGTTTTCTAGCTTGAGTGCTGACATAAAGGCATCGACGACTTCCTGCTTGCTCCAAGGTTTAGGGGCTTGAGTGATGAAGAAGTCCTTTAATGCAATCTCTGCTAACTCATCGATATCGCCTTCAACAAAGCCAAGGGAGGAGAGAACGGGGAATTGGAGTTCGGCCAGAATCTTTCGCACTGCGTTAACGCAGCGAGATCCATCTTTGCTTCCATCGTGCGGCACGCCCATCGCATCGGCAATGCGTTCCATTTTTTCTGGGACGATTTTTGCTTCGCGAGTAAGGGTTTCAACGAGTACTAAACCAATAGTTAAACCATGTGGAACATGCTTAAGCCCGCCAATGGCCTGACCTAAAGAGTGCTCGGCGGTACAGTCAGAGATATTCATAGTAAGTCCTGCCATCATGCTGCCTGCTGCCATTCCGGCTCGTGCGGTTTTATCATTACCATTCTTAAAAGCGGCAACGAGAGCTGGTGTCATCATTCGAACGGCTTCGTAGCCAATAGCATCACCGATCGGAGTGCTGCACTTTGCGATTATTCCAGCAATAGCTTGTGCTAACGCATCGATGCCGGTGTTAGCAGTCATTGACGGTGGCATTGAATACGTAAGCACTGGGTCAACGAGGGCAACTTGCGCGCGCAGATTTCCATTAGCAATACCTGCTTTACGGCCAGCCTCCGGGTCAGAGATAACTGATCCGCCAGATACTTCAGAGCCGGTACCAGCTGAAGTTGGAAGTGCAATAAGTGGAAGCGTTGCCACAGGATAAACGGGTGGTCGTGATTGGAACTCTCTAAAAGTGCAGTTGAGCTGTGCGCACAAACGCGCCGCCTTAGCCGTATCAATTACCGATCCACCGCCTAGTGCTACCACTACATCAGAGCCTGCCGCCTTTAATGCGGCGATCGCATCATCAACCATTTGAATTGTTGGTTCACCCGCGGGCTTTTCAAAGAGAGTAACGGTAATGCCTGAAGCTGTTTTCATTTGATCGATAAGTTTTGCTGCAGCCGGGTTGAATTTTTCAATATCTTTATCAACCATCAAGAAGACTCTACTCGCACCGAGTTCTGCGACAACTGCCGGCAGAGTCTCTGCTACACCTTCTCCAAAACGAACTTTAACTGGAAGATGATTATTAAATGCGGTTATGTTGTCCACGGTAGCTCCTTGAAATGTAAGTGAGATGTGACTTTCTTAGAGAATCCTATCTCGGCGGCATCGAGGGAGAAAAGTGTTTTGTTAAGAGATAGAGTTAAGAATGAGTGTTTTGGCACAATAACGTATAATGCTGGTATTGCCTACGGATGATGAATCCCGGCAGGTATAAGTGCCTAACTCAGTCGGGAGGCTTGATTAGCAACTCATGGCCAGTCCGACTCTAATAGATTTGGTTTTGTGGGTCATATCAGGCTGGCTAGTAATTGGATTCCTGGGAATTCTTACTCTTCATAAATTTACCTTTGTTGCTCGAGTTCTTTTCCCGCTCGGAGGAGTAGGCGGATTGATATTAGCGCTGCTTGCTCTTCGTGCATTGAGCAATGGTGTGGATGAAAGTCGCACATTGCCAATTGGATTACCACAGCTTATTTTTCATTTGCGCTTAGATGCACTTTCCTCATTCTTTCTCCTAGTTCTAGGGGTTGTAATTTTTGGTGTATCCATTTTTTCGGCTGGTTATTTTCGGAACTCTGCAGGAACTGCCCCAGGTCTTCTCGCTCTTGAGTTCCATATCTTCATTGCGAGTATGGCGTTAGTTCTGATCTCTGATGATGCTTATGTGTTCATGGTGGCCTGGGAAAGCATGGCCATGTCGTCATATTTTCTTGTTACCGCCAACCATAAATTGCCCAAAATCCGCGCAGCTGGATTTCTCTACTTATTGGTTGCGCATATAGGCGCTATTGCACTGCTGCTCTCCTTTGGTGTGCTTCAGGCAAATTCCGGAGATTACACATTTTCCAATATGCGTATTCAGTCACTCTCGCCATTTTGGGCATCTGTCGCATTCGTGCTAGCAGTTTTTGGATTTGGTGCAAAAGCTGGAATATTGCCACTTCATATTTGGCTTCCCGAAGCTCACCCTGCCGCACCTTCGCCAGTATCAGCTTTAATGAGTGGAATTATGTTGAAAATTGCTGTTTATGGAATGTTACGCGTTAGTTTTGACCTGCTAGATATTCATCTGTGGTGGTGGGGAGTCCTCTTACTTGTTCTTGGTTTAGCCACAGCACTATTTGGTGTCATTTTTGCTGCCGTGCAATCTGACATGAAACGATTGTTGGCATACTCGTCAATTGAAAATATCGGTCTTCTTTTTTCAGCAATGGGTCTTGCTCTTTTATTTAATTCATATGGAATGAACGCTATTGCAGCGCTAGCCCTAACGGCATGTCTGTATCACGTGGCAGCGCATGCTGTTTTCAAGAGCCTGCTCTTTCTTGTCACGGGCTCAGTTTTACACGCAACTGGGGAGAGAAATCTAGGTCGGCTGGGTGGACTTATTCGATTTATGCCGTGGGTAGCATGGCTTGCATTTATTGGAGTTCTTGCAAGTTCTGGATTGCCTCCATTTTCAGGCTTTGTCTCTGAATGGTTATTACTTCAAAGTTTTCTATTTACGCCAAATCTGCCACAGCCAATACTCAACATGTTTATTCCGGTGGCGACGGCTTCGATTGCTTTAACCGCGGCTTTGGCTGGCTATGCGATGGTGAAATTTTTTGGAGTAGTTTTCCTGGGTCAACCCCGTGAAGAGAAATTGAATCATGCGCATGACGCCGGTCTATTTGAGAAAATTGGAATGGTGTGGCTTGCCGTTGTGACGTTACTACTTGGATTACTACCAAATCTCACTATCGATCTAATGGAACCCGTTATGCGCGTTCTGGTCGGGCAGGGATTAGCTGGTGAATCTAAATCACATGGTTGGTGGCTTCTTACCCCCACTTCAATTGAAAGAGCTAGTTATAGCCCAGTGTATTTCTTGATCGGAATTGCAACTGCAATTGCCTTCACATTTATTTTAGTTCGGATTCTCTACCACGCCAGACTTCGCCGTTCGGCGACGTGGGCAGGTGGGCATGCTTGGACAAATTCTCGAATGCAAGATACAGCAGAGGGGTATGGTCAACCGATAAGGCAGGTATTTGAACCATTCTTTTCTATGAAGCGTCAACTTCCAAAGCCGGATGATCTCGAGCCGAAATACGAGGTGATTGTTTCGGACAAATTTTGGGAAGGTCTCTACATGCCTGTTGTTCGGTTAACAGAGTTTTTATCTGCATTAGTAGGACGACTTCAAAGAGGAAGAATTTCTATATATTTGCTGTATAGCTTTATAACTTTGATATTTCTGCTCCTTCTTGTACCAGGGGTAAAACTATGATCCTTAGACAGATTTTTTTACAGTTAATTGTTTCTGGAGCATCTCTTTTATTGGCCCCGTTGTTAATGGGTTGGGTGAGTCAACTTCGAGCCTGGCTCCAAAACCGCAAAGGACCAGGAATTTTGCAACCATATAGAGCATTGCATAAACTTTTCAATAAGGATTCTGTCATGGCCGACACAGCTTCGCCATTGTTTCGCTTTTCCCCCTATCTTGTTTTCGGATGCATGGTATTAGCTAGCGCCATCGTTCCAACCTTTTCTACTGAATTACCCTTAGCTAAGGCAGCAGATGCAATCGCACTTGTTGGAATTTTTGCTTTAGCTCGCATATTTATCTCTCTTGCCGCCATGGATATCGGAACTGCCTTTGGAACATTAGGGGCAAGACGTGAAATGTTTGTCGGTTTTCTGGCGGAACCAGCACTTCTTATGATTTTCTTTACATCATCTTTGATAGCACATTCAACGTCTCTCATAACAATTGTTCATTCACTGACTGGAAGTTCATTTGCAATTTATCCAAGTCTAGTTTTTGCAGCTTTTGCATTCATTTTAATTTTCTTGGCAGAAAATGCACGAGTTCCAGTAGACAATCCCAGCACCCACCTTGAATTGACCATGATTCACGAAGCCCTTATTCTCGAATATTCTGGGCGTCATCTTGCTCTGCTTGAATGGGCAGCGTCCTTAAAGCTATTTGCTTATTCATCGGTCGGAATTGCATTGTTTTTGCCATGGGGTATCTACGAGACAGGATCTAATACTTCCTTTCTCTATGCAATACCTCTATTTATTTTTAAATTATTTTCTATTGGCATATTACTCGCACTGATTGAAACATTTTCGGCGAAAATGCGCATTTTCAGAGTTCCAGAATTTCTTGCCACAGCTTTCTTACTTGCAGTTATCGGAATGCTGACCTATATATTGCTGGGGGCATGAAAATTATGACCGAATTAAGTATTCAATTAATTAACCTCTTCGCATCGATACTTCTTCTATTGGCATTTGCAATGCTTGCTCAGCGGCGAGTGATAAATTTAATACATATCTATGCCATGCAGGGTTTAACAGTAGTATCTGCTACGAGCATTGTCGCTTTCGTGACTCATCAGGAACATCTCTATTACTCAGCGGTAATGACTCTTGCTCTAAAGGTTTTTCTAATCCCATTGGTTCTTCATCGCTTAATTAAGCGGTTAGATATCCGATGGGATGTTGAGACTCTAATCAATATTCCTAGCATGATGTTGGTTGGAATTGTACTTGTTATTTTCTCTTTCAATTTGTCACTACCAATTTCTAAACTCTCAACTTCTGTTACGCCTGGGACTCTAGGGATAGCATTAGCGTGTGTTCTGCTTTCATTCATGATGATGATCACACGTTCAAAAGCGCTCCCGCAGGTAATCGGATTTCTATCCATGGAAAATGCTCTGGTCTTTGCGGCGACTTCGGCAACTTATGGGATGCCCATGGTTGTTGAATTAGGAATAGCCCTCGACGTGTTGGTCGGAGTTTTTATTCTCGGGGTATTTATGTTTCAAATTCGCGAACAGTTTGAAAGTCTGGATATTTCGCACTTAGAAAATCTGAAGGAGGAGTAATTGAACCCTCTCGTTCTGGTTTTTGCCGCACCTCTTTTAGGCTCCTTAGTTTTGGCAATCATGGGGCATAAGCCCCATGGGCGAAACGTGAATGTAGCTTTTAGTTTTGGAACTTTGCTTGCGGCATTATTTTTAACTATCAAAATTGTCGCAGATGGCCCGCTTTTTGCCTTAAATAGCCAGTTCTTCATTGATTCTCTGAATATTTTCCTTGTCACACTTACGGCATTTATTGGTTTTACAACTTCGGTTTTTTCCCGGCCCTATATGCGAATTGAAGAGGATCGCGGAAAAATGACGCACAGTCGCATGCGCCTTTATTTTAGTATGTACCAGCTCTTCAGTTTTTGCATGCTTTTAGCCCTCACTACCAACAATATGGGAATCTTGTGGGTCGCGATGGAGGCGGCTACATTAACCACAGTTCTCTTAGTTTCGGTTTATCGAACTCCAGCAAGCCTTGAGGCAGCATGGAAGTATTTTATTTTATGTGGTGTCGGTATTGCTCAGGCACTCATGGGAACAATTCTCTTATATATGGCATCCCAAAAAGTTATTGCTCCGGGTCTGAATCCTCTCTTATGGACCAACCTTAATGCGTCGAAATCAATTCTCAATCCAACAATCATGTCGTTAGCTTTTGTTTTTCTTCTTGTTGGCTATGGAACAAAAGTTGGTTTAGCACCCTTACATAATTGGCTGCCTGATGCTCATGCTGAAGGCCCGACCCCTATTTCAGCAGTGCTCTCTGGACTTTTGTTAAATGTTGCGCTCTATGCAGTCATTCGCTGCAAGATATTGACCGATGGCGCTTTGAATAATAATTTCGCTGGTAATTTGATGATTGGTTTTGGACTTCTATCCGTACTTGTTGGGGCATTCTCCTTGCTTAGGCAAAGAGATATCAAGCGAATGTTTTCCTATTCTTCAATTGAACATATGGGAATTATGACGTTTGCTTTTGGTATGGGTGGACCAATTGCGAATTTTGCAGGCTTATTACATATGACCGTACACGCCCTATCTAAATCGGCAGTGTTCTTTGCAGTCGGTCATGCTGCCCAAAAAGCAAAGTCGCAGATGATGGAAGATATTAGGGGGCTCATTAAGGTCAGCCCAACAGTTGGATGGGGTTTGATGATGGGAACCTTAGCGATTCTTGGCATGCCACCATTTGGAATTTTTGCGAGTGAGTTTTTAATTTTAACGAGCGCAATGCACCAACTGCCGTGGGCGGCCCCCATCCTTTTACTGGGCTTAGCCGTTGCATTTGGTGCGATCTTTAGTCGCGTACAACCTATGGTTTTTGGAGAAACAAATGTAAAGCCCCTGCCTCATTCTCCAGCGCTCCTGCCTGTGTTTCTGCATTTAGGTTTGGCATTAATGCTTGGCTTATATATTCCTAATTACTTGAATCAATGGTTCTTGCAGGCCGTCGCGATAATAGGAGGTTAAGGTAATGATTCTCACTCGCGTTAATGAGCAAGGTTGGCAAGAAAATGCCTTGAGGATTGCAGAGAATCACGGTCGACTGGTCACGCTCTGGGGGCGTCAAAGTGCGCCAGGTTCCTTCACAATGTATGCAGTTTTTTTTGATTCGAACGTAGGTTTAGAGGGGATGTCTCTTCGATTGGCCAACGGAGTTACAAGTTATCCGGATCTTTCAAATCTGTTCGCCTGCGCTAATCGAATGCAGAGAGCAATGTGGGACTTACTCGGCGTAAGTGCTGCAAATAGCTTGGATACGCGTGCTTGGTTAAGTCACGGCGCATGGCCAGATGGTTACTTTCCACTTCGTAAAGAATTCTTTGGTCTAGAAGTATCCAAAGAGAAGCAATTAGATGAATATTCATTTATTAATGTCATTGGAGACGGTGTTCATGAAATTGCAGTTGGGCCAGTTCATGCCGGAATCATAGAACCGGGCCATTTTAGATTTTCTGTCGTCGGAGAAAAGATACTTCGATTAGAACAGCGCCTCGGATATGCACATAAAGGAGTTGATAAGGCCTTTGAGAGGTATTCAGGGTTAAATGGAGTCCAACTAGCTAGCAGAATTTGCGGAGATTCGACAGTTGCCTACTCGTGGGCATATTGCATGGCACTAGAATCGGCATGGAAGTGGAAAGTTCCCAATCGGGCTCTTTGGTTAAGGGCTTTGATGCTTGAACGTGAAAGAGTCGCCAATCATTTAGGTGACTTAGGGGCAATCGGCAATGATGCTGGCTTTACTTTTGGTCTTACGCAATTCATGATTTTGAAGGAACAATGGATAAGGTTAAATAAAACTCTCTTTAGGCATCGATTAATTATGGACTGCGTAATTCCAGGAGGAACTTTCTATGACATTAATAGGGAGGATGTTGCAGAGATTATAAAACAATGCGAACATACTTTGAAAGAAGTAAAAATTCTTAAAGGAATTTATGAGGAGCACACGGGATTGCAAGATCGATTTATATCCACCGGAAAGGTGAGCAAAGATGTTGCGAATAAATTAGGATTAACAGGCTTGGCTGCTCGTGCAAGTGACATAAAAGAAGATGCCCGAGAGTTATTTCCTACCTATCCCTACTCAGAACTAAATTTCAATATTTCTGGTGCAGAGAATGGAGATGTAGCGGCGCGAGTAAGCGTGAGGTTTGATGAAATTTTTGAATCCTTACGATTAATAAGTGAGATCGCCGCAGGACTTCCGGAAGGTCAAACCCAATCAACGTGCAATCCCCCCAAAAAATCAACTTTTGGTTTTGGTTGGGTTGAAGGCTGGCGAGGCGGCATTTTCGCAGGACTACACTTAGATCAGACTGGTCAGATAGATCGTGCACACATTCATGATCCCTCATGGCAAAATTGGCCCGCTTTAGATTACGCAGTGATTGGAGATATCGTGCCAGACTTTCCTCTCATTAATAAATCTTTTAATCTCACATATTCAGGCCATGATCGATGATGTGGGCAACACTAAAGCAGATTCGGAAAACTGGGATTATTAGAGAAAATGTTCCCACAGCTTTGGATTTGGTGGCAATCAACAATATTCAGGATGAAATTTTAAAAGTTTTAGGTCGCGCATTAACTATACGTTTAGTTGATGCTGGAAGTTGTAATGGATGCGAACTCGAACTCAATGCTTTAGGAAATGCTTATTACAACTTGGAAGGCTTAGGGATAAAATTCGTCGCCAGCCCACGACACGCTGACATGCTATTAATTACTGGTCCTATTTCGCGCAATATGCTCTCAGCGCTCTTAATCACCCATGAAGCCATACCTGATCCAAAATTGGTTGTGGCAGTGGGAGATTGCGCAGTCACCGGTGGGATTTTTGGTGAGAGCTATGCAACTATTGGTGCAGCCTCGAATGTGATTAAAGTTGATTATTTAATTCCAGGATGCCCTCCATCTCCAGCTGAAATTCTTCAGGGAATATTGAACGCAGTTCACTATCGACTTAAGAAACGCCCTTATTTTGATTGAGTTAGCAAAACGTGCCAGAAATGGCCTGTGGGCAACTTTTTTCTTTATGGGTGTTGTATCGATGGCATGGGTCGCCCGTATTCCCGAGATTCGTGATGCCAATGGGCTAAATAATGGTCAACTCGGATTAATCTTATTATCAAGCACAATTGGTGCAGTCATTGGTGCACAACTTGCTGGCCGCCTTATTCACACGTTCGGAACTAAACCAATTATTAATGGTGCAGTGATCATCATGCCGGTGGGTCTCATTCTGATGGGATTTTCAACTTCACCGATCACTTTAATTGCAGGTTTATTTGTGATGGGTTTGGGATATTCCAGCATGGACATCTCATCTAATACCCAAGCCGTTGTCATTGAAAAACTATTAGACAAGCGTGTTATGTCCTCATTTCACGCCTTATGGAGCTGCGGTGCATTTGCTACAACTATTTTAGGTGGAGCGTTAGCAAAACATGTTTCACCTCGCGATAACTTAGTCGGAGTGGGCGTTGCCTGCTTATTTCTCTTTATTCCGTCAACGATGCATTTGTTGCCACCTAAGCTCGATGATCACAATGGCGGAGAGGAGGAGACTCAGGCCAAGATTCCATTATTTGGTAAGGACGTACTGCCTCTTTGGGGAATGGGAATTGGATTATTGGGGGGTCTGATTGCTGAGGGTGCAGTGAGTGATTGGGGCGCAATACTTTTACGTGATGACATGGGTTACGAAGTCGGTGTCAATGCCTCTGCATTTGCAACTTTCTCGTTAGCGATGATTACCGCCCGCTTTATGGGGGATAGGGCATTAGATCGATTTGGTCCTCGAAAAACCGTCTTATACGGTGGATATTTGGGGGGATTTGGTTTAGGTCTTGGAATAGCAATTGGTGTTCCGCTATCTCACTCGCATCCATTACTCGCACTTATAATTGTAAATATCGGTTTTGCCTGCGCTGGTCTTGGAATCGGGCCAATGTTTCCGGCATATATATTGGCCGCTTCACAAATACCAGGTATCGCATCATCGGTAGCAATAGCACGTGTAGGTGTTATTGGATTGGCAGGTTATTTCATAGGTCCTTCGGTGACCGGTGCATTTGCACAACTAACCTCTTTACCGATTGCAATGACGTATCCGATTTTAATGTTATTACTTGCCGGGTATCAATCACACATAAT
The DNA here is from genome assembly GCA_030681675.1 of Candidatus Planktophila sp. Lineage (NCBI taxonomy): Bacteria > Bacillati > Actinomycetota > Actinomycetes > Candidatus Nanopelagicales > Candidatus Nanopelagicaceae > Candidatus Planktophila > Candidatus Planktophila sp. The sequence goes on along the minus strand of JAUXRP010000014.1, from coordinate 62,607 downwards.
TAAGAAGTAGAAGAGATTTAAAAGTTAAAGAAAGTGCCCGTAATACTTGGGCCGAAATCTGCGCCTGCTCCAACTAGTGCAAAAATAATTAAGGCGGCACCTGCAAGCGAAATATCTTTTAGAAAGTGCGTTCTTTCGCTCTGCTTTGCAGTTGCATCGCTCTCTTTCCAAAATGCGTGCATCTGGAGAGCCGTTGGAACTAAGAAGATTGCAATAAGAAGCGCGCCGAGATCGGCATACACTCCACTTGCAATATAGAGACCACCTACTAAAATCATCAGACCTGACACAATCACTGCAAGCTTTGCCGCTGGAACTTTTTTGTATGTTGCATATCCAGTGAGTGCTTGAGTTTTGGTGATGTGGGCAATTCCTGAGTAGATAAAAATCGCGGCAAATAGCACTCGGCCGATGAGTAGTACTGCGTCCATGAGGCTCCTTTAAGCGGTGTGTACTTAAGTGGCTTAATTTAGTTGAAGTTTCAACTAAACCACTAGGCGACACGCCATAACCACTTGCTATCTGTCAGCCCAAGGGGCTACTTTTCGAATATCTAGTCGAACACCTGTTCGAATATCCACACTCTCAAGGAGCACACCTTAGAAATGACCCAGATTAACTCCGCCCACGATGTCATGATCGATGGTGCAACTACTCCTATCGAGTTTACATTCAAGGGCAAGCGCTTTCGTATCCACGCAGTTTTATCTAGATGGTGCGAAGCTGGAGGTTGGTGGAATCGAATTAGCGATGGAAAGTATCGCCCCGATGATGCCGCTCGTGCAGTCTGGCGCGTTGAGGCGGCCCCTCTTGGTGCTCTTACAACCTTTGAATTAGAGCGCGATGAACTCAGCGGTCAATGGATTATTAGATCGATATGAGTTTTATTCACCTCAATGTTGCAAGTGCCTACTCACTCAAATACGGCACAACCCAGCCACATGATTTAGTTGCGCGCGCAGCCGAGTTTGAGATGCCAGCTCTAGCGCTGACCGATCGTGATGGTTTAGCTGGCGCAGTTCGCTTTGCGCAAAGTTGTGTTGACTATGGCATTGCACCAATCATCGGAGTCAATCTCGGTATTGATGTAGGGAGTGCTAAAAACCGCATCACACTACTTGCTCATAGTGATGGGGGATGGCCGGCGTTGTGCCGATTGTTAACTTCGCTAGCCATGGTCAGTGATAATCGCAACCCCGTTCTTACCCTTGAATTCCTGCAACGCTTTAGCCATTACAGTTCACATCTTTACGCGCTGCATGGCCCTGAATCACCAGTGGGGGCGCTACTAACCGATAACCGTATCGATGCCGCTTTTTCAACATTTAATGCAGTTCGGGATTTATTTGCCGGTAACGCTATCGAGTGCGTTTCACATGTAGTTGCAGGCAAAGGCCCGCGCTCGATGGCACATGCTGCCAAGTCACTGATTTTTGCTCGCGATCACGATATCGATGCCGTTATTACAAATGCTGTACGTATGCGAGATCGCGCTGATGGACCAGTGGCAGATGTTTTAGATTGTGCGCGTCAGTTAGTGCCTTTGCATCCACGTCATGTTGAGCGCCGCAATGCTGAGGGCTTTTTAAAATCCGACGATGAGATGGTTTCATTAGCTGGCGAAATTGCGCGTGCCGCTGGAGAGCGCACACCGCGTCAACTACTTGCAACGACTCGGGCGTGGGCCGAGCGCGCTTTATTATCTCCTGCACGCGATATTGGTTTGGGTGGCGCACACTTGCCTGAGCCCCATGTCGTCGGTGCACAATCTGCACATGAGATGCGCATGGTATTGCGCACTCGTAGTGAGGCCGGAATCAATTGGCGCTATAGCGATAGTGGTGCAATTAAAAAAGCACGCGCACGTTTAGATGATGAACTATCAACGGTTGCAACACTGGGTTTTGAATCTTATTTTTTAACCGTTGCCGATATCTGCGACATGGCGCGCGGTGCTGGTATCCGCGTGGCTGCTCGCGGCAGTGGTGCGGGCTCGCTTATCTGTCACTTACTTGGAATCTCAGGTGTTGAACCCATGGCGCACGGTTTATTAATGGAGCGCTTTTGTTCACCCTTGCGCAGGGCTCTGCCTGATATCGATATCGATGTTGAATCCCACCGACGCCTTGAAATCTATGACATGGTTTTCAAACGCTATGGCGATACAAACTGGGACACGCCCAATAATCAATCGCGTTGTGCAACCGTTGCGATGGTCGATACATATCGAGCCAGGCATGCAATTCGCGATGCCGGGGCGGCCCTTGGCCTTCCTGCGATGGAGATTGATATGTTGGCAAAGTCAATGCCACATGTACGTGCGCGCAACATATCTAGCGCACTTGAAAACCTGCCTGAACTTAAATCTCTCAATGTTAAAGCCCCGCTTACTGCGATGACGATTGCTTTAGCCGAGCGCCTTGATGGACTACCAAGGCATTTAGCGATGCATCCATGCGCCATAGTTTTATCTGATGGCGGCCTATTAGATCGCACACCTCTGGTTGCTAATGCCAGTGGTTATCCGATGTCCACCTTTGATAAAGATGATGTCGAAGCTATTGGTTTATTGAAACTAGATGTACTGGGTGTGCGCATGCAATCTGCTATTTCATATGCTCTCACTGAAATCGAACGCACGCAGGATATGAAAATCGATATCGATGCAGTGCCACTAGATGATGCACGTACATATGAGTTGATTCAATCAACACATACCCTTGGAATTTTCCAAGTTGAAAGTCCGGGCCAGCGCGAACTAGTTGGCAAACTCGAGCCTAAAACCTTTACTGATTTGATTATCGATATCTCTCTCTTTCGTCCAGGCCCGGTTAAAGGTGACATGATTACGCCCTTTTTAAAGGCACGTCATGGGTGGAGCAAAGCCCAGATTATTCACCCCGATCTCTATGAAATCTTGCGAGATACTGAGGGTGTCGTCGTATTTCACGAGCAGGTAATCCAGATCATTGCGGCGATGACAGGTGCTTCTTTAGCTAGCGCCGATGAAAAACGTCGCGCGTTGGGAGATAAGAGTGGTGCACAAGAGGTCTGCGACTGGTTTTTTCCCGCCGCGACATCGCGCGGATATGAACTGCCCATCATCAATGAGATTTGGGAGCTTTTGCGCGCCTTCGCATCCTTTGGTTTTTGCAAAGCCCATGCCGCCGCCTTTGCTATGCCCACATACCAATCGGCCTGGTTAAAGGCGCATTACCCTGCAGCTTTTTTGACGGGGGTGCTCACGCACGAGCCGGGCATGTATCCCAAACGTTTAATCGTCGATGAGGCGCGTCGGATGTCGATTGCTATCGCACCGCTAGATGTTAATGAATCTGATTCTCTATATCGTGTTGAAGAAAAAGGGAGAGCAATCCGTATTGCGCTATCGACTATTTCAAAAATTAGTGATGGTGAGATTGCATCGATTATCGCTGGTCGTCCTTACACGGATATCTCTGACTTCATACATCGCTCTGGTAGTAGCGCTCCAGTTACTGAAAGCATGATTCTTACAGGAGCTTTTGACCGCTTACATACCGATGTTAACCGCCGCGATCTTTTGCTTCATCTATCTGATGTAGAACGCTCGCCGAATAAAACTATCTCTGGCGCACAAATGAACTTAGCGTTTGCCCCGCCCGCCCTCATTAGCAGCGGTCTCCCCGATATGAACTCTGCCGAAAGCGTGCGCCATGAAGTTGATCGCTTAGGTATTGACATGTCCCGCCATTTAATTGAGTTTTATAGCGATTTTCTTAATGCTATCGGCGCTGTTCGATCATCGCAGTTACTAGAGGCTCGTTCACGCTCTAGTGTTCTTGTAGCTGGCATTAAAGTTGCGATGCAGACTCCACCCGTGCGCTCAGGTAAACGAGTTATCTTTTTAACCCTCGATGATGGATATGGCTGTAGCGACTCGGCATTCTTTAGCGATGTACAGACTGACTATGCCAGCGTTCTGTATTCATCATCCCTGTTGCTGGTTCGGGGTATTACCCGCCGGACAGGTGCGCGTGGAATTTCAATAAACGGAACAGGTGCCTGGGATTTGCGCGCGGCATATGAAACGTGGCGTACTAAAGAAAGTACGCTGGCAATATGAGTTCGGCTTCGATTCTTCACGTGGACATGGATGCGTTTTTTGCCTCTGTTGCCGAGCGCGATAACCCCGAACTAAAAGGTAAAGCAGTAGTAATTGGAATGGGTGCGCGTGGCGTTGTCTCGGCCGCTAATTACGAGGCTCGCAAATTTGGAATACATGCAGCGATGCCGGTGGGTCGAGCTCGCCGCTTAGCACCTCACGCTATCTTTTTACCGGTAGATATGAAGCGCTATCAAGAAGTCTCATCACACGTGATGAACATCTTCGAAAGTTTTACTCCATGGGTCGAACCCATCTCCCTTGATGAAGCTTTCTTAGATGTGAGCGGGGTAGAACGCTTAATTGGCTCACCGCGCGAAATTGCAACATTGATACGAGCAAAGGTAGAGGCGCAAGAGGGAATAACATGTTCAGTTGGAATTGCGCCATCAAAGTTCATTGCAAAACTTGCATCGCAGAACTGCAAACCCAATGGAGTGCTTGAGATTACAGCTGATCGCATTCTGACTTTCTTACATCCATTACCGATTCAAGCGATGTGGGGAGTAGGAGAAAAAACAGCGCAAACTCTAGAGCGTTTAGGTCTACGAACTATTGAAGATATCGCGAACTTGCCACGCGCCACTTTGATTCGTGCATTGGGACAGGCCAGTGGGGCATCGCTCTATGAGCTTGCCTGGGGTCGTGACTATCGCGATGTGACTCCCCACGATGCTGAAAAGAGCATTAGCGCGGCCGAAACTTTTGCCCGCGATTTAGATAGCCCTGCTGAAATTTTGACTGAATTTTTGCGTTTAACCGAACGTGCATCGGCGAAGCTTCGAGATAAAGAGCTCTTTACTAAAACTATTTCAATAAAAGTACGCTTTGCCGATTTTTCAACTATTAATAGATCGAAAACTCTTGCATTACCGATAAATGGAACACATGAGATTTATGAGGTTGTTAAGGCCCTCTATGAAGCACTCAAAATCGACCGGGCTCGCCTTCGATTAGTCGGAGTTAGCCTTGAGAATTTAAGCGGGCGCGCTCCTGAGCAGTTGGTATTAGGAGCGCGGGAGAGTGGTTGGCGCCAGGCCGATGGTGCTATTGACCGTGCAAGGGCTCGATTTGGCGCAGGGAGCGTGCGTCCAGCTCGATTAATTAAACCAGCGTCAACAGAGAGTGAATAAGTAGCACCACTGGGAAAAATTCTCTATTATGGCCATATGCCACTATCTGATCATGAGAAGCGAATGCTCCAGGAGATGGAGGCTGCGCTCTTAACCGAGGATCCACGCCTATTTTCAGCCTTATCTGGTGAAGCTCGGCCGCCGCGCCGCACGCGAACTCTAATTGGTGCAGCTCTCATTCTCAGTGGAACCGTCACACTCTTTGCTGGCTTAGTAGCTAAAACGACACCCGTTGGGGTTCTTGGCTTTCTCATCGCACTTACTGGAGTAATTGCGATTGTCTCCTCTGTGGGAACACGCAGCCCTCGCATAAAAGGCGCTCGCAAAAAAACTGGTCTCGGCTCACGCCTTGAAGAGCGTTGGGATGAGCGTAATAATCAATAATCTCTCGCTTTGATGAGATGGCCTCCCTTTAAAGGGGGGCCATTTTTAATGCCTGAAAGGTGGGGCGATGTGGATGAAAACAGTTAATATTTGGCTCAAAGTGGTGTAAAAAGGAGGAAAATGGAGTAAAGTGGGGAACTAAGCCGAAGTTTCATACGGCGAGCGACCTTGGGGAAGGGGTACACATGTTTCTTGGTACCCATGAACCACGTCTTGATGAAAAAGGCCGACTCATTCTTCCCGCGAAATTTCGAGAAGAGTTGGCTTCTGGTTTAGTCATTACTAAAGGTCAAGAGCGTTGTCTCTATGTTTTTCCGTCGAGTGAATTTGAAGTTATAACACAGACGTTGAAACAAGCACCGGTCACAGCTAAAGCAGCTCGCGATTACAGCCGAGTGATGTTTGCCGGCGCGCACGATGAGATTCCAGATCGACAAGGTCGCATAACAATTCCGCAAAATCTTCGTACATATGCCGGACTTGAAAAGGATTGCGTAGTCATTGGTGCAAACACACGTGTTGAAATTTGGGATTCAACATCGTGGAATGAGTATTTAGCAGATCGCGAAAAGAGCTTTGCAGATGTTTCTGAGGAGGTCTTTCCAGGTTTGTTCTAACGAACTCTCATTTGTGGCCACCGCCGACCTTTCGAACGTATCGGCGCCCCTTCCCCGGCGCCGCTACTAAATAGATCCGTCGGCCGGCGGTGACCAGAGATGAGAGTTGAAAACAGAGAATGTAAGTAGATATTAAATATCAAGTAAAGGGGGAGTAATGATTGATAAAAACGCACACATATCTGTAATGCGAGATAGATGCATTGAACTCCTCGAGCCTGCAATTAAGGCAACAGAGCATCCAGTAATTGTTGATGCGACATTAGGCCTTGGAGGACACACAGAAGCCTTGCTAGAAAAGTTTCCAACACTAACTGTTATTGGTATCGATCGCGATCAAGATGCATTGGCTAGAGCAACTCAGAGTTTGGCGGCATACTCTGATCGTCTACTTACTTTTCATACCAGTTTTGATGCAATTGGCAGTGTTGTAGAATCATTTGGCTATACACACATTGCTGGTGCACTTTTTGATCTTGGTGTTTCATCCATGCAGCTTGATGAAACAAATCGTGGCTTTTCATACTCACATGATGCTCCACTTGATATGCGGATGGATCAGAGCCAAAGTCTAACTGCCGCCGAAATCATCAATACGTATGAACCAGGTCAATTAGTTCGAATTTTGCGTTCTTACGGTGAAGAGAAATATGCCACTCGCGTTGTTGAATCGATTGTAAAGGCACGTGCAAAAGAACCTCTTAATTCAACTGCCCAGCTTGCTACATTGGTCAAGAATGCTATACCTGCTGCCACTCGTCGTACCGGTGGCAATCCAGCCAAGCGAACATTTCAAGCCCTTCGCATAGAAACGAACGATGAGCTTGGTGCGATAACTCGAGCTCTGCCAGAAGCACTTAAATTGCTACGCGTTGGAGGACGACTTGTGGTTATGTCCTTTCAATCTCTTGAAGATCGAATTGTAAAAGATCTTTTTATTGGCTCGACAACATCTGGAACACCTCGCGAACTTCCATTCGAGTTACCTGAATTAGCAGCTAAGTTTTCGCTTGTCTTTCGCGGAAGCGAAACATCTGATGTCCAAGAACTCGAGGGAAATTCACGTTCGGCATCAGTTCGTCTGCGCGCTATTGAAAGAGTGGCCGCATAATGGCATTGACGGCAACGGCAGTTACTCGTTCACGGGAAAGGTTTGCACAAAAGTCGACGAAGGTAGCCTTAAAGCTTGTTCCAGATATTTCTCCCGATGCACAGGCAAAAAGAAAATACTTTGCAATTTTTGTTTCTGCTATAGGGGCCACTGGCTTACTTCTACTCCTTACTGTAAATACTCTTTTGGCACAAGATGCTTTTGCACTAACGCACCTTAAACTGGAAGTAAAGATGGTCAGTGATCAGCGCGAGGCGATTGCACGTCAAATAGATGCTCAATCATCCCCAGAAGCACTTGCCCGTTCCGCTGTCGCACTTGGAATGAAACCTTCCGAATCTCCAGTATTTTTAAACTTAGATGCAGAAAGTATTGAATCGCAGAGTGCGAGCAATGGGTAATTTTGCCCTTGCGCACGGCCGCATTCGACTCTTAGTGCTGGTAATTACTGTCTTTATGCTCTTGTTTGGAGCTCGCCTCGTCCAAGTCCAAGCCTTACAGGCGGGGGACTATCGATTGCGCGCAGTTAATGAAATGGAAAATACTCGTTCGCTTCTTGCCCCTCGCGGTGAAATAACCGATGTACATGGAGTTGCTTTTGCGAGAAGCGTTGCAGCCACAAGCATTGTTGTCGATCAAACACAGATCACAAATCCTTCACGTGTAGCAAGTTTTGTTGCACCAATTTTAGGTTTAACGGTTGCAGAAGTTGAATCAAGCATTACCGGTGAGCGTAAATGGAGCATGGTCTTTCAAAATGCTAAACCTGCAACTTGGCAGAAATTGAGCTCAGAGATAGCAAATTATAATGAAAAATTTCCGGCGATGAGTCCTCAGCGCATCATAGGTTTTTTCCCAGAAAGTAGCTATATTCGCGAATATCCCTCAGGTTCACTCATAGCATCTCTTGTTGGCTTTGTTAATCGCAGTGGAGTGGGAGCAACTGGCCTTGAATCCAGTATGAACTCCATAATTTCAGGAGTTGACGGCAAATACTCCTATGCCAATGGGTATGGGGCTGAAATTCCGGGATCCCAGTCTGAAATAATTCCAGCGCAAGCAGGAACGTCGGTGCGTTTGACTATTGACCGTGATATTCAGTGGGTAGCTTCCAAGGCAATCTCTGATGCCGTTAAATCATCAAGAGCCATAAGTGGAACCGTCATTGTTCTGGATCCTGCAACAGGTGAAATTTTAGCTCATGCTACAGCTCCGACCTTTAATCCAAATCACACATCTAAAGTCTCCCTCGTTGCGATGCGAAATCCTTCCGTGCAAGATGTTTACGAACCTGGCTCAACAGGAAAAGTTATGACAGTTGCCGCGGCCTTAGAGGAGAAAAAAATAACTCCCGAAACAGTATTTACGATTCCTTACACTCTGAAGCGTTCTAATAGAGTTTTTCATGATCATGAAAAACATCCCACTCAACGTCTGACTTCTTCGGGTGTTTTAGCGGTTTCAAGCAATACAGGCACAATCCAGATCGGAGAACTCCTACCTAACCAAGTACTTTTTAATTATCTTTCGAAGTTCGGCGTTGGTGTGAAAACTGGTTCGGGGCTTCCGGGTGAATCACGAGGAATTCTGCCTGAAGTAGCTGATTGGTCAGGAACAACTGCTCCTACGGTTGCATTTGGCCAGGGATACTCATTAACGTCGATGCAGGCCACCAGTATTTTTGCGACGATTGCAAATAACGGTGTACGAGTCTCTCCAACTGTAATTGCTGGTACGAGTGATTCAAGTGGAAACTACACTCCTGCGCAAGGTCGCACGAGTGAGCGAGTTATTAGTATTGAAACCGCAAAGGCGATGCGAATAATGATGGAGAGTGTAGTTTCATCTGCGGGAACCGCGCCTAGTGCGGCGATAAATGGCTATCGAGTCGCTGGAAAAACCGGAACTGCAATGCGCATCGATGACACGTGTGGGTGTTATCGCGGCTACACCGCATCATTTATTGGCTTTGCACCTGCAGATAAACCTGCCTACGTAATCAGCGTAACGATTCAAGATCCTAAGGGAATGCATTGGGGCGGCGCGCTTGGTGGTCCAGTTTTCAAAAAGGTTATGTCTTTTGTTTTACAGAGTCGACACATTGCACCAACTGGTACAACTGTGATTCCGGTGGCACTCACGGAAAGAGATTTAGTGGCAAAGAAGGTGACACATGCAAAGACCTCTAAATAATTCCAACAAAAATCTTGCTTCAATCCTCTCCTTAGTTGGCGCAACATCAACTTTGAATCAAGGAGAATTATCCGCGGTTGAAATAACGGGAGTATCACAAGCTAGTAGCAGTATTGTTGCAGGCGACATCTTTGTAGCGTTGCCTGGTGAAAAATATCACGGCGCCGACTTTGCAATCGATGCAATTGCCAAAGGTGCTGTGGCAGTTCTTAGCGATGCTGTAGGGGCATCAAAGATTAGTGGAGTGCCAGTTTTAATTAGTTCAAATCCGCGTCGATCAGCAGGGGTCTTAAGTGCTTGGTTCTATGGCGAACCCATGCGAGATTTATATAGCATTGGAGTTACTGGTACGAACGGTAAAACTACAGTAACGACTTTACTGCACCAGATTATGCAAGCAGTAGGACGAGAAAGCGGGCTCATTGGTACGGTAGAGGTTCGGATAGGTAGCGAGGCGCTATTGAGTAAAAGAACGACACCAGAGAGTTCAGAGTTACAGGCGCTCTGTGCGCTTATGCGAGAACGTCATATGCACAATATCATCATGGAAGTTTCAAGTCACGCAATAAGTTTGGAGAGAGTTCGAGGAAGTCACTTCGCTGTAGTTGGATTCACAAATCTTTCTCAAGACCACTTAGATTTTCATAAATCAATGGAGAGTTATTTTAAAGTCAAGGCCGAACTCTTCACCTTCGAGTTTGCTGACCTTGCTGTCATTAATATTGACGACCAATACGGTGCGAGACTGGCAGATTTAACTCAACTTCCCGTAATAACGCTTTCTCGTTCTAATTCAAAGGCGAGTTGGCATTACACATCAATTACTCGTGACTATGTTGGTGCCTCAGTTTCAATTAGGGGAAGCGGCGGAATTCTCATCGAAGGCAAAACTTGCCTTTACGGCGGATTCAATTATGACAATCTGCTTATGGCTGTAGCTATTGCTGTTGAAAGTGGAGTCGATCCGATTGACGTGGCTGCAATAATTCCGATACTAACTGGAGCAAAAGGCCGACTAGAGGCAGTTCGTCTAGGACAAAAATTCACTGCGCTGGTTGATTACGCACACTCTCCCGATGCTGTTGCACGTGTTCTAGAAACCGCCCATGATATTTCAGATGGAAATGTCATCGCGGTTTTGGGCTGTGGTGGAGATAGGGATAGATCAAAGCGGTCCTTAATGGGAATGGCACTTCGAAATGGTGCGGATGTAGCAATTTTCACTAGCGATAACCCACGAAGTGAAGATCCTGAGGTTATTCTGGAACAAATGACAGAAAACATTGAGATTTTAGCGCCAAATCAAGTAATCAGTGATCGCACATTAGCGATTAAAACCGCCGTCAATCACGCCAAAACTGGTGATGTTGTGATTATCTTAGGCAAAGGCCATGAAATGGGGCAGGAGATAAATGGAGTTATTCATGCCTTTGATGATCGCATCGAATTAGCCCGAGCGATTGAGGATAAGAGATGATTACTTTAACTGCCGGCGAGATTGCTCTACTTGTTGGTGGAGAACTTCATTGCGATTCTAACTTACTAATATCAAAAGCGCCTGTGTTTGATTCGAGATTGGCGACACCAGGTAGTTTTTTTCTTGCATTAAAAGGTGAAAATATCGATGGCCATGAATTCGTTGCAGAGGCGTATCGTCTTGGATCAGTATTTTCACTTACTACTCGCTTAATCGATGGCCCTTGCATAATAGTTAAAGATGTAATATTGGCAACTGCTGTACTTGCCGCCTTTATACGTACTCGATTGAGCAACTTATCGGTTATCGCAGTTACGGGCTCGCAAGGTAAAACTAGTACGAAGGATTTATTAGCTCATATGCTGGCTGCGGTTGGTCCAACTGTTGCTCCATTCAGTTCATTTAACAATAATTTAGGATTGCCTATAACACTTCTCGAGTGTGACGAGCGAACCCGTTTCTGTATTTTGGAGATGGGGGCGCGCCATAAAGGAGATATTACGCGATTATGTGAAATTGCTAGGCCAGATATAGGAGTTGTATTGGTTGTAGGAACTGCTCACTTTAGTGAGTTCGGTTCACAGTTGGCAATCGCAGAAACTAAGAGTGAGCTTGTTCAAGCTTTGGGCAAAAAAGGAATCGCAGTTTTAGGATGTTATGATGAATTTACTCCAGCGATGGCTTCACTACACGATGGCGTTGTCATTACCTTTGGAGAGAGAAGTGACGTCGATGTTCGTGCGGCAGATGTAGAAATTCGCGAAGGTAGACCGCACTTTGATCTTGTGACTAAGGCAGGTCGTGATGCAGTAGGAATGCGGTTAATCGGTGCCCACCAAGTTTCAAACGCCTTGGCTGCCGCTGCCGTAGGCACTGCACTCTCACTCCCTCTAGAAATTATTGCGAGTTCTCTATCGACAGCAGAAGTACATAGCAAGTGGAGAATGGAGTTGGTTGAGTTAGATGAGTTACTTCTAATCAATGACGCTTACAATGCCAACCCAGCATCAATGGAGGCAGCGCTCCGATCTCTGGCTTTTTTTGCCCAAGAACGTGGGGGTCAATCCTGGGGATTTTTAGGAAAAATGCATGAGCTCGGCGAGTCAGGAGAGATTGCGAGCAGAGACATTGGCACTCTTGCATCTGAGATTGGTATTGACCATTTAGTAATTGTGAATGCCCCTGAGTATGGAACTGGAGTCGGTCCTATGCAATTCCACCATGTAGCAAATATTGCCGAGGCCACTAATTTCGTTAATTATTTTGCGCCGGGAGACATAGTTTTAGTAAAAGCTTCACGCGCTGAACATTTTGAGCTTCTCGCCCAAGAAATACGTGAGCTCTGGATGCTAAAAGTGAGTAGCCACAAGTGAGACAAATCCTAATTGCCGCCGCAGTTGCGCTTTTGTTTTCACTTTTTGGTACTCGAGGGTTAATAAAGATTCTTGCAATACGCGGTTACGGGCAGATAATTCGTGATGATGGACCAAGTAGTCACCATATAAAACGCGGCACCCCTACTATGGGAGGCATAATCCTCATTGCTGCCGCTCTTGTTGGATATTTAACGGCGCACCTTCTAACACAAAACTCGCTCACAATTTCTGCGGTACTAGTCTTAGGCTTAGTAATTGCATTGGGAGTGCTCGGCTTTATTGATGATTGGCTTAAAGTCTCTCGACAAAAATCTTTAGGTTTAACGGCTAAACAAAAACTCTTCGGACAGGCATCAATAGCTGCCATTTTCGGTGGACTTGGAATTAATTTTGCGGACACATCGTCTCTTACGCCAATTTCATACTACCTCTCTGGCGTGCGTGAAACCTCTTTATATCTTGGTCCAATAATTGCAGTCGCTTGGGTAGTTATAATGGTGATGTCAGCGAGCAATGGTGTAAATCTTGCAGATGGTTTAGATGGTCTTGCAACTGGTGCAGCTGTAATGACATTTTTAGCCTTTATTTTGATAGGTGTGTGGGAGTTTGGACAGGGTTGCGCAATAAATGTCGGAACAGGGTGTTATCAAGTTCGAGATCCACTGGATTTAGCAGTATTAGCCGCTGCATTTGCAGGTTCTTGCACTGGTTTCCTATGGTGGAATGCATCTCCTGCAAGGATTTTTATGGGCGATACCGGTTCACTTGCTCTCGGCGGGGCATTGGCTGGACTAGCTGCAACGCTGCGCGTAGAACTTCTACTGATTCCACTCGGTGGACTTTTTGTAATAATTACGATGTCTGTGGTTATTCAACGCCTTTATTTCAAAATTAGTGGCGGAAAACGTGTATTTAAGATGGCTCCTTTGCAACATCACTTTGAACTCTTAGGATGGGGTGAAGTCACAATCGTAATTAGATTTTGGATAATTGCTGGACTATTCGTTGCATTAGGTCTAGGACTCTTCTATGCCCAGTGGGTAGCAAAGTAGATACGATGTTGCTTAACTTAGGGTCAAAGAGAGTTTTAGTTCTTGGAGCCGGAGTTACAGGCAATGCAGTTGCAAAAACTTTGATTGCATATGGAGCACTCGTCGATTTAGTTGATGAGAATTCAAATGTACACAGTGTTTTTTCGGTTATGAATCCGAAGAGCGTTAAGCTATCTGATTATTCAGCGGTGGTTATTTCACCGGGTTGGCAACGCGATCACCCGATAATTCTTGAAGCTATTGCAACCGGGATTGAAATTCACAATGAAATTGATATCGCATGGAGGATTGCTCAGGAGATTTGTCCAAACCAAAAATGGTTGGCGTTGACTGGTACCAATGGAAAGACCACAACGGTCGAAATGACCGCTGCGATGCTCCAGCGCGCAGGTCTAAACGCCATTGCATGCGGTAACGTAGGCAATACGGTCATTGAAGCCGTGACACATAGCGACGCATTTGATTACTTAATTATTGAATTATCATCTTTTCAACTGCATTGGATAAAAGAGGCGAGGTTTGTTTGTGCGGCTATCTTAAATATTGCTGAGGACCATTTAGACTGGCATGGTAGTTTTGAGGAATATTGTGATGCAAAGTTTTCAATTCTAGATCGTGCAGAACAGGCAATTCTAAATGGCGAAGATTCAGAGATTGTACTTCGTGCCAACAGCTTTCATGGTCCTAAGAGTTTCTTCTCATTAGGTACGCCAGCACCAGGTGAACTTGGTGTGGTGGAAGATTTACTAATTGATCGTGCATTTGTGAATGATCCGCAAGAAGCCTCAATGATTGCCGCATTAAAGGAGATTCAACCGACTTTGCCGCATAGTGTATTGAATGCACTAGCCGCTGCAGCTTTGGCTCGAAGTGTGCACGTTTCATATGCAGATATTCAGAGTGCGCTTATTGATTTTCATCCTGGCCGGCACCGCATAGAATCAATTTTAATTTCAGATGGAGTTTCATGGATAGATGATTCAAAAGCGACTAATCCGCATGCCGCCTCGGCCTCAATTATGTCGCACCTTTCTGTGGTGTGGATAGCTGGTGGATTAGCAAAGGGCGCTGACATGGAGTGGCTGGTCGAGCGGACAAAGGATCGGATCAAAGCAGTAATTTTGATAGGTCAAGATCAGAAGTTGATTGAGTCGGCTTTATTGAAAATTGCGCCGGCGATACCCATAGTAAGAATTGATATAGACCACACAAAGGGTGAATTATCCAATTCACTAATGGAGAGCGTTGTAAAGGCTGCGCAAAAATTTGCTGCATCTGGGGATACGGTTTTATTGGCACCGGCTTGTGCATCCATGGATCAATTTATTTCGTACGCTGATAGAGGAGATCGATTCGCTACAGCGGTAAGAAAACTGGTTTCCAATGAAGCATAAAGCGAATGAAAATGTTTTTACTAAACCAATCAATCTGTACTACATGTTAATAGGCAGCACCTTAGCCTTGAGCATATTAGGTGTGATTATGGTTTTTTCAGCGTCTTCTATTCACTCACTAGATGCCAAGGGTTCGACATATGCAATCGTCATTCGTCAAATATTTTTTCTTCTAGTCTCAATACCGATGGCATGGGTATTATCGCGATTACCTTTATCACGCTGGAGATTGATAGCACGTTTCGGTGCGATCACTTCTGTATTACTGTTAATAGCGGTTCAAGTTGTTGGTAAAAGTGTCAACGGAAATCACAATTGGATTAGTCTAGGTTTCGTAGATGTTCAGCCGAGTGAGATCGCTAAATTTCTCATGATACTGTGGGCAGGTTTCATTTTATCTAAGCGCGAAAATTCCGGAAGAGTGCAAACAAATGTAATAACGTTAATTGCACCAATCTTCGCCTTGTGCATTATTTTAATTTTGCTAGGAAACGACCTTGGAACCGCCTGCGTTTTTGCCTTTATTTTGGCGGGATTGCTATGGGTTTCAGGGGTTCGCTTGGGTATTTTTGCCGGTCTCATTAGTTTTGGTTTTGCAGGCGTAGCGGCACTAATAGTAAGTGCGCCTTATCGCATGCAGCGTTTTGCAGTTTTGCTCAACCCCTTTGCAGAAGAGCAGTACAAGAACTCAGGATGGCAACCAGCCCATAGCATCTTGGGACTTGCCAGCGGCGGTCTATTTGGCGTAGGGCTCGGAGCAAGTCGGCAGAAGTGGGGAAATTTAGCTGAAGCCCATACCGATTTCATTTTTTCAGTAATTGGAGAGGAGTTAGGTTTATTTGGAACTTTAACCACTCTTGCATTGCTTGCAATTCTACTTTTTTCAATTTTCAGGATTGCACTGAGGGCAAAGGACTCTATGGTTCGATATGTAAGCTCTGGAATCGGATGCTGGATAGCAATACAAGTTATTCTTAATATCGGTTCAACATTAAGTGTTCTTCCAGTGGTTGGAGTTACGTTGCCATTTGTTTCTTACGGCGGTTCAGCACTTGTTGCAACGTATATGGGAATTGGTTTTGTGATTGGAGCGGCACGACGAGATCCTGAAATAATTGATAGTTTAAGAAAGAGTGAACATAGATGGCTACTGTAGTTCTAGCAGGAGGTGGCACTGCAGGTCATATCGAACCAGCTCTGGCAGTTGCACGTGCCTGGAAATTGGCGCACCCTGATGATGTAATGGTTTTTGTCGGAACAAAAGCTGGTCTTGAAAATAAGCTCGTTCCTTCAGCGGGATTTACTTTGGCTCACATTCCTAAAGTCCAAATTTCTCGCCGACCCTCACTTTCATGGTTTCGAATCCCTTTTGACTTAATCCGTGCTGTTGCAACTTCCCGAATAGTCTTGAAAGATGCTCAACTTTTGATTGGATTTGGTGGGTATGTCAGTGCGCCAGCTTATTTGGCTGCGCGACTAGTAAAAATACCTATTCTTATCCATGAGGCAAATGCCAGACCGGGATGGGCTAATCGTTTAGGGGCGAAGTTGACTCCATTTTTAGCCGTTGCCAACCAAGTTGAAAAGGGAGAGTTTGCTAATGCGCTCATCACTGGACTGCCGCTTCGCTCCGATGTTTCGGAGGCTTTTGTGGCTTCTCGCCTTGACTTTTCAGCGGCACGACTTGCCGCTAAGCGCCGGTTGGGTTTTGACGAAGATAAACCTCTAGTTTTTATAATGGGAGGATCTCAGGGCTCAATAGCGATAAATAAGGTTGTTGAAGAAAGCCTCCCTCAACTTTTAGCGAAGGGAATTTCAATTTTGCACTCAACTGGGAAATTGAATACTTTGCCGAAAGAAGTAGATGGTTATAGACCAGTTACCTATGTTGATGCAATGGGTGATGCTTATCTGGCTAGCGATCTGGTTATCTCGCGCAGTGGCGCAGTCACGTGTAGTGAGTTTAGAGCCCTCGGACGTTACGCTCTTTTTGTGCCACTGCCAATTGGTAATGGAGAACAGTTTTACAATGCTCGCTCTCTCATAGAAGAATCACGCGCTGAGGTAGTAGAACAATCAAATTTCAACGCTCAATATCTACTTGCACACATAGATATTCTCCTTGAAAGTGCAGCAAATTCGCGAATTGATGGTTCGGATGCAGATCTTGACGCAGCGGAAAAAATTGTGGCGTTCGGTGAATTTGCGGTATCACATCAATGAGACCAACATTGCAATCTCTCATTGGAAAACGACTCCATTTTATTGGAATTGGCGGCGCGGGCATGAGTGGCTTAGCTCGAATCGCTCTATCACACTCTATTCATGTTAGTGGCTCTGATTCTACAGAATCCTCTGTTGTAAAAGCTTTGGTGGCACTCGGCGCAAAAATTTCAATCTCGCACTCGGCAGTCAATGTCGAAGGTGCAGACTTAGTCGTCTACTCGAGTGCGATTTCACCTAGCAATCCAGAACTCATCCATTCCAAGGAGTTAGGCATTCAAACCTTGCCTCGCGCCGCAGCACTAGCAGTATTAATGTCTGAATCAATTAGCGTTGCAGTTGCCGGGACGCACGGGAAAACAACAACTTCTTCGATGCTGGCCGTTGCCTTGCAAGCTTGTGGAGCCGATCCATCTTTTGCAATAGGCGGAACAATCACAGCATCTGGATCAAATGCACACCGTGGAACCGGGAAAATATTTGTTGCTGAGGCCGATGAGTCAGATGGCTCGTTTATTGAATACCATCCATTTGCTGCGATCGTTACAAACGTCGAGCATGATCACGTGGATTTTTTTCAAACACCAGAAGCTGTAGAAAAAGCATTTGAACTTTTCGCCGCAACTATAAAAACTGGTGGATTCTTGACCTACTGCGCTGATGACTTTGGTGCGAGGGCACTGGCAGAAAAGTTGGAGATGCTTACTTGTATCTCATATGGCACAGGCGAAGACTGCGACTTGCGTCTTGACACGATTGAACTGTTAGCTCTTCGCTCTAGTGCACGAGCAATTTGGCATGGAAAAAGTATTGGAACGATTAATTTGCAAGTTCCCGGACATCATAATCTGCTCAATGCCGCCGCCGCCCTTGCTACAGGCTTGCAACTTGGATTTAACGCACCCGATTTATTGCAGGGTTTATATGTATTCCATGGAACAGGTAGACGTTTTGAGGTTAAGGGTACTGTGCACGGAGTTCGAGTTATCGATGATTATGGACATCATCCAACGGAGATTGATGCGACCCTTAAAGCAGCACGCCGATTTGCCGATGGCGGACGTTTAATAGTCATATTCCAGCCTCACCGATTTACTCGTACAGTCGCATTTGCCCAGCGGTTTGCGGACTCACTTTCTAAGGCGGATCGGATAATAGTTTTAGAAATCTATGCAGCTAGCGAGAAACCCATTATGGGAGTTTCATCACAATTGATTACCGAATTAATGGAAAACGGTGAATACATACCAAATTTTGTCGAAGTTACCGATAGTGTCATCGACTCAGCACAACCTGGCGATGTCATTGTTACCTTAGGCGCAGGAGATGTTAGTTCTCTTGGTCCCATTATTGTCGATGGACTGATTCGACGCTTTGGATAAATGAAGCGACATCGTTTAGGCATTGCAATCGTAATTCTTGTATTTGTTGCGACCGCTTATGTATTAGGTTGGTCAACGTTTTTCACTGTGAGTTCTGTAGAAATTACTGGTACTAAAACCTTAATTACCACTGACATCAAAGTAGGAGAAAGGTTAGCTCGCGTAGAACCAAGATCTATCGTTGCCGAACTTGAAAGAATTAAGTGGATCAGAAGTGTGGAAGTTTCAAGAAATTGGATTACTGGGAAAGTGAGCATTGCCATAGTTGAGAGAACACCTATTGCAATATTTAATGAGCAAGTCATCGATGAAGAAGGCGTGAGTTTCCTCCCAATCAATCAAAGCATTCAGGGACTTCCACATATTCAGGCAATGGATATCGATGCAGCCATTACTGCCGCAAATTTCTTTAATTCATTGCCAAAAGATTTTGCCGATGCAATTACAACAATCAAAGTTGCGACGGGGGATTCATACTCAATCGAAATGAGTCAAGGTGAGAAATCCATTGAACTTTTGTGGGGACAGGATGGCGAAAACTCTTTAAAAATAAGGGTTTATAAAGCTCTGATAGCAAGACCCGAAAATTTTGAGATTCAACGAATCGATCTCTCAGCCCCTCATGCACCTATAGTGAAATAGAAATTCGACACGATAAAAATATATTGAGTCGGTATTTGCTTAAGGCGCGCTGGCACTTTACGTTCACCCTATATAAAAGTATTGAATTATAAGGCTCAAGTTGAGGTTTATAGTTCCTGAGGAGGATAAACGTGGCTTCACCGCAGAATTATTTAGCAGTCATCAAGGTTGTAGGAATTGGTGGCGGTGGAGTAAATGCAATTAATCGAATGATCGATGTTGGTTTAAAAGGTGTTGAGTTCATAGCGATTAATACAGATGCACAACATTTACTCATGAGTGATGCCGATGTGAAATTAGATATTGGTCGAAAGACAACTCGTGGTCTCGGAGCAGGTATGGATCCAGAAAAAGGACGTGCCGCGGCTCTTGATCACGTCGATGACATTGAAGAGATTCTTCGTGGTGCCGATATGGTTTTCGTTACAGCGGGCGAAGGTGGCGGAACCGGAACGGGTGCTGCGCCGATAGTAGCTAAAATTGCGCGAGATATTGGAGCTTTAACAATCGGAGTAGTAACACGCCCCTTTTCTTTTGAAGCAAAACTCCGTGCAACGCAGGCAGATGCTGGAATAGAGGCGTTGCGCAGTGAAGTCGACACACTCATTGTTATCCCTAATGATCGCTTACTTGCAATCTCAGATCGCACAATAACTTTGTCAGATGCCTTCAAGAGTGCTGATCAAGTTTTGCTCTCAGGTGTCCAAGGTATTACTGAGATTATTACCCAACCAGGCTTGATTAATTTGGATTTTGCCGATGTTCAAGCGGTGATGTCAGGCGCGGGATCGGCATTAATGGGAATTGGTTCTGCGCGCGGTGAAAACCGTGCAATTCGAGCAGCTGAGTTAGCAATCTCATCACCATTACTTGAAGCATCTATCGATGGCGCAATGGGAGTTTTGCTTTCTATTTCAGGTGGGTCGGATTTAGGGTTGTTTGAAGTCAATGAGGCCTGCGAACTAGTTCAATCGGCAGTGCATCCGAATGCTAAGTTTATTTTTGGAACAACTATAGATGATGCATTAGGTGATGAAGTGCGTATTACTGTCGTCGCTGCGGGCTTTGAAGGTGGAGAGCCTAAGCGAGTTGCAACTCCGGTGATAGATGCCTCTACATTGGGTGGTAATGCAGATCCGCTTTCAGCAAATGATCCGCTTTCAGTTGCACTTGAACTTGGAGATGAGCCAACCCCACGCCGCCGTGTAACATTCGAAGAGTTAGTTACTGAAGATGAAATCGACGTCCCAGACTTCATGAAGTAGGGCTATTGCCTTCGTTATTTACAGATAGGCGCGGGGGCGTGAGTCTTGCGCCTTATGACTCATTGAATTTGGCGTTTCATGTTGGCGATAATCGCGATTACGTTATAGATAATCGCGCATCTCTCTCATTGCCAGTTTCTGCTATTCAGTTCATGAATCAGACACATGGTGATGAAATCGCAGTTGTGAATTCCTTTTCAGAGATTGATCCATCGTGTGATGCACTCATTACTAGCACTCCAGGATTTGCCGTAGCGGTTCTCGTTGCAGATTGTATTCCACTTTTGCTTTCATCACCGAGCGTCGTTGCAGCGGTGCACGTCGGCAGAAAGGGGTTAGTTAACAGAGTTGCACTGAGAGTGATTGCTCACATGCGTGCCCTAGGTGCTGCTTCAATTCACGCTCAGTTAGGAGCCTCTATCTGCGGAGAGTGTTATGAGGTTCCTGCAGATATGGCCGAGGAGGTTTCGCTTATACACCCAAGTGCTCTTTCTCAAACCAAAGTTGCGACTCCTGCCCTCGATTTACCACGTGCTTTGATTGCTGATTTAACGAGTGCCGGAATAAGTTATGAAGCTTCATCACTCTGTACCTTCGAAAATCACAATTATTTTTCTTATCGTCGTAATCCAATTACCGGCCGATCCGCAGGAATTATCTGGCTATGAATCGCTTTCTTGAAATTGAAAGAAATTTGCAGGGTGTCCATGAACGGATTTCGAGAGCGGCAATTGAATCAGGAAGAAAAGTTTCTGAACTAACTCTGATCGCAGTAACTAAGAATTTTCCGGTTAGTGATATAGAAATTCTTAAGGAGTTAGGAGTAAGCAATTTTGGGGAGAACAGGGACTCTGAGGCGGTGTCTAAAGCCGCCGCCGTTGAAGGAACTTGGCATTTTCAGGGGCAAATTCAAAGTAATAAGCTGAAGTCAATCTGCTCATGGTCGCAGGTTATTCATTCCTTAGACGATCTAAACCATTTTAGAATCATCGAAAAATTTACAACTCATCCTTTGAAGATTTTTTTACAAGTTAACCTTGATGGCTCTAAAAACCGAGGTGGGGCGCAAATCCAAGAACTTTTTCCCGTAGCCCAAGCTATCGAGGCTAGCCCACTTCACAATTTGGCAGGTTTGATGGCTGTGGCCCCATTAGGAGGCGATGCCAATCTGGCATTTGGTCGGCTCCGTAAAATGCACGCAGATTTTCTCAAAGATTTTCCAAGGGCCACTGGCCTTTCGGCTGGCATGAGTAATGATTTTGAAGAGGCTATTTTACACGGAGCGACACATTTACGCATTGGTAGCCAAATCCTGGGTTCTAGGTAGACCGACAGGTACCGTTTATACATGGCTAATGCATTAAAGCGTGTCGCAAATTATTTAGGTTTGATGGATGATCCAGAGTTTGACGTTCCCGTTCGATCTAAACTTCCATCGGTTCCGACTGCCGGTGAGGGCGCGGTGAAAGCTCGTCCACCCCGTACCGTTTCCTCTGTAGTCACGTCTAATAATCAATTTGCGCCGCAGCTCGATCTTCCAGTGTTAGATCGCATCGTTACACTCCATCCTCGTTTTTATAATGAGGCGCGAACAATTGGCGAACATTTTCGTGAAGGAAATCCAGTAATTATTAACTTGACCGATATGGACGAGTCCGAACACAAGCGTTTAGTCGACTTTGCAAGCGGACTGGCATTCGGGCTTCACGGAACAATCGAGAGAGTTACTAAGAAGGTTTTCCTGATTTCACCAGCCAATCTCCACGTTAGCTCAGAGGACAAATCCACGGCCGCACAAGCCAGCTTCTTTAATCAGAGCTGAGTAATTCATGCAGCTTGGTTCGCTATTAGCTGGCATTCTTCAATTATTTCTCTTTGCCCTGCTTGGTCGTTTAATTCTTGATTATGTTCGTATGTTTGCTCGAAACTGGAAGCCAAGTGGAATCTCTCTTTATTTGGTAGAAGCAATTTACGCCATCACTGATCCACCTATGCGCTTTGTAGGTCGTTTTATTCCACCACTTCGTATTGGTGCAGTCAGTTTAGATATGAGCTTTATTGTGCTCTTCTTTGGAGTTCAACTTTTGATGGGCTTAGTTAGAGGGATTTAGTAAGCATTACTGCTAAACCAATCTCACTTGCCTCCACATTTATTGATTCATCGCGCAGCATTGAAATCGCTAGAACTTCGTCCTGAATATGTGGCTGGTCACTTTCAATAGCTTCAATGATTTCAGGAGTTGCATTCCACACAATGTCGATCCGATCCGATATTTCAAAGCCATCACTCTTGCGGCGCTCTTGAATAAATCTAATAACTTCGCGAGCATGTCCGGCCAAAATCAGAGTCGGAGTAAGTGCTAAATCTAGTGCAACACTTTCACCTTCATGAGATGCAACCATCCATCCACTCTTTGGTACCTCTGTAATTACAACGTCACCCAATTCGATTTCCCATTGAGCAACTTTTGAAACTCCTTCGCTGCGAAGAGTACTGACTAAGGCGGCTGCGTCAGAGGTGGATATTTCCTTGGCAATCTCTTGAACCGCGGCGCCAAATTTTGCACCTAGGCTCTTAAAGTTTGCCTTGATTGAGATATCTACTAAATCGCCATCGGCATTTGCAATATCTTCAAGGGTTATAACATTGAGCTCATCGGCGATCTGTTCGCGCATCTGCGTAGGCAATGAAGCCCATCCGCTTGCAGCGATGAGGGCTCGACCTAATGGTTGACGAATCTTGATTCCAGATTCCGCCCGTGCAGCACGTCCGAGTTCAACAATTCGACGCGTCAAAGCAACTTGATTTCCTAATGGATTGTTAATTGCCGTCTCATCTGCAACAGGGAAGTCGGATAAGTGAACAGAGATCGCCGCGGAAAGATCGTTCGGACGCACAAGCTCCTGCCAAACCTGTTCAGTAATAAAGGGAACCATTGGAGCTAGAAGTTGTGTCAAACCCACGAGACATTCGTGCAATGTCGCCATTGCCGCTACTTCGCCATCCCAAAAACGGCGACGGGAACGACGTACGTACCAGTTGGAGAGATCATCTATAAATCGAGCGAGAGAACGCCCAGCAATTTGAGAATCAAATTCAGTCAATGCTTTATCAACTTCGAGGATCAAAATATTGAGTTCAGAGATAATCCAACGATCCATTAATGAGCGTTCGGACAATGGAGGAGTTAGAGTTAAGTCAAAGTTTGAAGCCTTTGCATACAGAGCGTGAAATGAGACGGTATTCCAATAAGTCAACAAAGTTTTGCGTACGACTTCATTTATTGCATCGTGGCCAACGCGGCGTGCAGCCCAAGGTGAACCCGCTGCCAACATGTACCAGCGAACGGCATCGGCGCCATGTTGATCCATAAGCGCCATGGGCTCCAAAACATTTCCAAGATGCTTACTCATCTTTCGACCGTCTTTATCTAGAATATGACCAAGGCAGAGAACGGTTTTATATGAAGATTTATCGAAAACCAAAGTGCCAATTGTCATCAGGGTGTAAAACCAACCACGTGTTTGGTCGATCGCTTCGCAGATGAAATCGGCAGGGTAAGAGGCTTGAAATTTTTCGACCGAACCCTCGACATGAGGGTAACCCCACTGTGCAAATGGCATAGCTCCGGAGTCATACCAGCAATCAATAACTTCAGGAACTCGAACCATTGTTAAAGCACATTCAGAACAGTTTATTGTGATGTCATCTACAAATGGGCGATGAGGGTCAAGGTTAGAAAGTTCTTGACCAGATAACTCCCCTAACTCCTTCAATGAGTCGACACAAATTTCATGTTTATTTTCACAACGCCAGATTGGTAGAGGCGTACCCCAGTATCGATTTCGAGAAAGCGCCCAATCGACATTGTTATTGAGCCAGTCGCCGTAGCGACCATCCTTAATCGTCTGAGGATGCCAATCAGTTGCGGCATTCTCCCGCAGAAGTGCCTCTTTGATCGACGTTGTACGTATATACCAAGAAGGCTGTGCGTAATACATCAGTACAGTGTGGCAGCGCCAGCAATGCGGATAAGAGTGCTCAAATGGTTGGTGTTTGTAAAGGGCTCCACTCGCCTTTAACTCTCTGACTAAGGTTTTATCAGCATCCTTAAAAAACATTCCACCAACAACGCCAACTTCAGGCAAAAAACGACCATCTGGTGCGATCGGATTTACAACGGGTAGCCCATAAGCTCGGCAGGTTGCTAAGTCGTCGGCCCCAAATGCCGGTGATTGATGGACTAATCCCGTGCCATCCTCGGTGGTGACGTATGTAGCTAGAACTACAAAGTGCGAACTTGGAATTTCAACATAATCAAAGGGGCGCTTGTATGTAATGCGTTCCAAATCCTTGCCGAGGAGCCTCTTAATTACTTTTTTATCGCCTTTCACACTTTCAGTCAGCGCCTCGGCAACTACTAACACCTCGGTTTTTTCATCTACCGAAACTTCAAGAACCACGTAGTAGACATCTGGATTAACCGCAACTGCTGTGTTAGAAACTAAGGTCCAAGGCGTTGTCGTCCACACTAGTAGAGAAGCATTTAATTGCGCGAGCTCTCCCGAAGTAATTGGAAAACGAACGTATACCGATGGATCAGTAATCGTTTCATAACCCTGCGCTAATTCATGATCTGATAAGCCCGTTCCACATCGCGGGCAGTATGGGGCAACTCGATGATCTTGTACCAGTAAACCTTTTTTCCAAATCTCCTTCAGCGACCACCACACACTTTCGATATATTGTGGTGACATCGTCCAGTATGCATGATCAAAATCTACCCAAAAGCCCATTCGATTCGTCATCTGACTAAATGCACCTACATGTCGTTGCACTGACTCTCGACACTTTTCATTAAAAGCTGCAACCCCAAATTTCTCAATATCACCTTTACCTGCAAAGCCAAGCTCTTTTTCAACGGCAATTTCTACTGGTAAGCCATGGCAGTCCCATCCCGCCTTGCGCGTGACGTAACGGCCCTTCATAGTTTGAAAGCGCGGGAAGACGTCTTTAAATACTCGAGCTTCAATGTGATGAGTTCCCGGCATTCCATTAGCTGTCGGTGGACCTTCATAAAAACTCCACGGCAATTCACCGGCACGCGCCTCTACAGTTTTGTGGAAAATCTCGTTATCTGCCCAGAAAGTAAGAATCTCATGTTCAACTGCGGGCAAATCAACGGATGCAGAAATGGGGCGAAATGTCATTTGAACTTACCTCCGAGAAGAAAACCTGGAGGGACGAACTCTGCTATCGCAGAGTTCGCGGTACCACCCGCCTTGCGCAACGTTCGCGCCACTCTTAATCTAACTAGGGCCAGTTCTAGATGAGTTTTCACTCACTTCTTCCGGCAGGCTCGTGAGGTGATAGCCCCGTCAATGCCGCTCATGGGTTAGTTCCGCAAGTCTAGGCCATCCTGAGCAAAAGATTGCTCGTGGCGCAATTGGTATACCTGGCGCAGACGGATTAAGGTTCGCGTCATGCCCAAGAAGCCTGTAAAGAAAACCGTTGCCACAAAGGCCGCTGCAGTTAAGAAACCCGTAAAAGCCGCCAAAAAGCCGGTAGCTACAAAGGCGGCAGCTAAAAAGGCGGCGGCACCAAAGAGCACTGTAAAAAGTATCCCTGTAAAAAAGGCGGGCAGTAAAGAATCAACTACAAAGACCACTCTTACCGTCGATGAAAAATCCCAAACAGTCTCAGTTTCAACGGTAAGTACTGCAGTTATTGCGCCGGTAATTGAACAACGTCGTCTAGTGATGCCACCCCCACCACGTCCAATTAAGAATGGAAAGAAGAGTGCGCCTCTAAAGCCGATTAGGAGCGCACCCACACCAGTTGTAGTCAGCGATTCTGAATCTCCTTGGAGCGCGGCTGAACTTAAGGCCGTACGCACTGATATTGTCATTGAACTCGAGCGTTTGCGTAGAGAGTTAGCAATAGTCGAACTTGAAATGGACTCTCTCATTCAGGAGTCTGGTGAGGGCGCTGGCGATGATCAAGCCGATGCTGGTACCAAAACCTTCGAGCGCGAACATGAGATGTCTCTTGTTATTAATGCACGCGATATGGTTTTACAGACCGAGCGTGCATTAGATCGCATTGATTCGAAGCGCTATGGAAATTGCGAAGAGTGCGGAAATGCAATCGGGAAGGCTCGATTAAAGGTCTTCCCCCGTGCAACCCTCTGCATGCTCTGCAAGCAGAAGGAAGAACGGCGCTAAAAGTGCAAAGGTGGCGAACACTTTTAAGTGTTGCCTGGTTAGTCTGGATTCTTGATTTAGCAACTAAGGCATGGGCGGTAAGCCAACTTGCTCACCGCGAGCCAATAAAGATTCTCGGTAGTTTTTTTCAACTCACATTTGTACGAAACTCTGGAGCCGCATTTTCAATTGCATCAAATGCGACTCTATTGCTATCGCTTTTTGGCATTGTCGTAGCCATAGGAGTGATTTATTTCGCTCCGAAGATCACATCGAAGGGTTGGTCAGTAGTTTTAGGTTTAGTGTTGGGAGGAGTTCTAGGAAACCTCATGGATCGACTCTTTCGTGAACCCTCCTTCTTACGTGGTCACGTTATCGATTGGATGCAATTTCCGCATTGGCCTATATTCAATATTGCCGACTCGGCGATCGTTCTTGCAGCTGCGTTGGCTATGATTTTAACTGCTCGAAATATTTCGCCGATTTCTTCGAAGGAGTTAAGGCCATGAGTAATCGTGAATTACGTACTTTGGCCGTCCCAGAGGGTGTCGCTGGCGAACGAATCGACAGTGCCCTCACACGTGTTCTGGGTCTTTCGCGTACCTCGGTTGTAAAACTCCTTGAAGATGGTGACATAACTACCGCTGGAAGGGCGATGCAGAAATCCGACAGAGTGAGCGAAGGTCAAGTTATCGATGTACTACTTCCGGCTCCGATTAACGCTCTGCCAATTCCACTGACTCCTATTGATGGCTTGGAAATAGTTTTTGAGGATGATGAAATTATTGTCATAAATAAACCTGTTGGCTGTGCCGCGCACCCAAGTCCTGGCTGGACTGGACCGACAGTTGTTGGCGCATTAAGTGCTGCAGGATATGTAATTTCAACAAGCGGCACCGCCGAGCGTCAAGGAATTGTTCATAGATTAGATGTTGGAACTAGCGGTTTAATGATTGTTGCAAAGAGTGATCGCGCATTCACCGTGCTTAAAGATGCTTTTCGCACTCGAAGCGTTGAGAAAATCTACCATGCACTCATTCAGGGGCACATGGATCCAACTACCGGAACAATTGATGCACCCATTGATCGCCATCCAAAAGAAGATCACCGATTTGCCGTTGTTGGTACAGGGAAAGAATCGATTACCCACTATGAAGTAATTGAATTTTACCGGGCCGTCTCTCTAGTAAAGGTGGAGTTGGAAACCGGGCGAACTCACCAGATTCGAGTTCATTTCTCGGCCCTGAACCACCCGTTGGTAGGAGATACAACGTACGGTGCCGATCCTGTTTTAGCCAAAAGCCTTGAAATGACGCGACCATGGCTACATGCCAAAGAGTTGCGCTTTGTCCACCCAATCACTAGGGAAAAACTCAACTTCATTGCGCCTTACCCGGCAGATCTCACACACTCTTTAACCTTACTATCTGATGCCGTCCTTCCTTAAGCAGTTATCACTCACATGACTAAAGATAATTTCGTCCACCTTCACGTTCATACCGAGTACTCGATGCTAGATGGAGCCGCGCGAGTGGGAGATCTCATGGATGAAGTGGTACGTCAAGGTATGCCTGCAATTGCAATGACCGACCACGGAAATGTTTTCGGAGCTTTTGATTTTTATAGGGGTGCAAAAAAAACTGGCGTTAAACCAATCATTGGTATTGAAGCGTATGTAGCGCCTGAATCTCGATTTGAGAAAAAGCGTGTCAACTGGGCAGATGGCGGCGAAGATGATGTTTCAGGTGGTGGTGCATATACACATATGACAATCTTGGCTGAAAACAATATTGGATTGGGGAACCTATTTAAGCTCTCATCTCTTGCCTCTCTTGAGGGTTACTACTACAAGCCTCGCATGGATCGAGAGATTTTAGCTAAATACTCGGCAGGATTAATTGCAACTACAGGCTGTCCTGGCGGAGAAGTGCAAACTCGGTTGCGTATGGGGGCTTATAAAGAGGCTATAAAAGCAGCGAGTGACTACAGAGATATTTTCGGGGCAGGTAATTTCTACCTTGAGATTATGGATCATGGAATTGAAATTGAGAGCCGCGTAAAATCCGATCTCTTGAAATTGGCTAAAGAATTAGGTCTACCTTTGCTTGCCACGAATGATCTTCACTATACGTTGCAATCTGATGCCCCAGCACATGAGGCCCTTCTCTGTGTTCAATCTGGCTCCACTTTGGCCGATCCGAAGCGATTTAAATTTGATAACGATAGTTTTTACGTCAAGACTTCTGCGCAGATGCGCGAGCTTTTTAAAGAGATTCCTGAAAGTTGTGATAACACCTTACTTATCGCTGAGCGTTGCAACGTAACACTACGTGAGGGTGAAAATCTCTTGCCAGCATTTACTGTCCCGGCAGGCCACACCGAGGATTCATGGCTAAAGAGCGAGGCCGAACTTGGCCTTATTGTGCGGATGGGTGAGCGAGTAACTCCTGAGCACCACTCTCGCTTGAACTATGAACTTGGGGTCATGGAGAAGATGGGATTTCCTGGCTATTTTCTCGTAGTCGCTGATTTAGTTGCGCATGCAAAAAAAGTTGGAATTCGGGTTGGCCCTGGCCGAGGTTCTGCCCCCGGTTCGCTTGTAGCGTATGCACTTGGAATTACAGGTCTAGATCCCCTTGAACATGGACTCCTCTTTGAACGTTTTTTAAATCCAGAGAGAATCTCAATGCCAGATATTGATTTGGACTTTGACGAGCGTCGACGTAGCGAAATGATTCGCTATGCCACTACAAAGTACGGCGAAGATCGAGTTGCTCAGATAATTACATATGGAACCATTAAATCGAAGCAAGCTATAAAGGATTCAACTCGCGTACTCGGCTATCCATATGTTGTTGGAGAAAAACTTACAAAAGCGCTTCCGCCATCGGTAATGGGTAAAGACATTTCTCTGAGTGGAGTTTTTGATCCAAAGAATGATCGTTACGGAGAAGCCGGTGAGTTTCGAACTCTGTATGAATCTGATTCCGACTCAAAACGTGTAGTGGACACTGCACGTGGCCTAGAGGGCTTGAAGCGCCAGTGGGGAGTTCATGCAGCCGGTGTAATTCTTTCACGGGAACCGCTATTAGATGTGATTCCAATCCATCGACGCGAGGCCGATGGCGCAATTATTACACAGTTCGACATGGGAGCTTGTGAGGCGACGGGACTTCTTAAAATGGACTTCCTGGGCCTTCGAAATCTCTCAGTCCTAGATGACGCCCTGATAAATATAGAAACAAATCAAGGAATTAAAGTTGTTCTTGAGGATTTAACTCTTGATGATAAAAAAACATATGAACTTTTGTCGCGGGGTGACACATTAGGAGTTTTCCAACTCGATGGTGGGCCAATGCGCGCTCTACTTCGTTCAATGTCTCCCGATTCTTTTCAAGATATTTCAGCGGTTATTGCTCTATATCGTCCAGGACCAATGGGAGAAAATGCACATAATAACTACGCCGATAGAAAGAATTCTCGTAAACCTGTTGAACCGATTCATCCAGAGCTCGTGGATGCATTGTCGGAGATTCTTGGGGATACATATGGCCTTATCGTCTATCAAGAACAGGTGATGGCCATAGCTCAGAAAGTAGCTGGATTCTCGTTAGGCCGCGCAGATTTACTGAGAAAAGCTATGGGTAAGAAAGATAAAAATATTCTGGATAAAGAGTATGTTCCCTTTGAAGCTGGCATGAGAAAAAATGGATATTCAACTACAGCGATCAAGCGGTTATGGGATGTGTTGATTCCCTTCTCTGACTATGCATTTAATCGTGCGCACTCTGCAGGGTACGGGGTTGTTTCATATTGGACGGCGTACTTAAAAGCCAACTATCCAACTGAATACATGGCTGCGCTTCTAACAAGTGTGCGTGATGATAAAGATAAATCAGCGCTTTATCTGAGCGAATGTCGCCGTATGGGAATCAAAGTTCTGGAACCAGATATAAATGAGTCCGATGCCGAATACACGCCACGTGGAAATGACATTAGATTTGGATTGGCCGCAATTCGCAACGTCGGTGAGGGAGTGGTTGGTTCTATAAAAACCGCTCGCGAATCAAAAGGCCGATTTACTTCATTTGGTGACTTCCTCGCCAAAGTTGATGCACAAGTCTGTAATAAGAAAACTATCGAATCTCTCATCAAAGCTGGAGCATTCGGATCGATGGGAGTAACTAGAAAGGGTTTAATGGCGGTCTATCTTGAAGCCATCGATTCGGTAATTGAAGCAAAACGAGCTGAAGCAATTGGTCAATTTGATTTATTTGGTGGAGAAAATATAGGCCAAGTCGAATCTTTAGATCTGGAAATTCCAATAGGAGAGTGGGATAAACCAATGCTCCTTAGCTATGAGCGCGAAATGCTCGGTCTCTATGTCTCTGACCATCCATTGTTAGGTGTTGAGCATATTTTGCGCTCTAGCACTGATATGACTATCAGCGAACTTATAGATGAGGGAGCACAGAGCGAATCTATAGTCACTATTGGCGGGTTGATCACCAGTGTTACTAGGAAAGTTTCTAGACAGGGTGCTTCATGGGCTGTAGTTACAATTGAAGATCTTGAAGGTTCACTCGAGGTTCTGTTCTTTGCAAAGACATATAACCAGTACTCCATGTCGTTAACTGAAGATCGAATTGTGACGGTTCGTGGCCGTGTTGATCGACGTGATGATGCTCTTCGATTTACTGCTATGGAAATGTCGATGCCAGATATTTCCATGGCCCCGCTCGGTCCCTTAGTGATTTCACTCCCGATGTCACAATGTACTCCACCAGTTGTCGAGCGAATTAAAGAGATTTTGCGTTCGCATCCTGGAAAGCGCGAAGTTCATCTCAAACTTAATGAAAATGGGGTTGATACATTTATGAAGATTGATGCCCTTGTTACTGCATCGCCAAGTTTGAGCGCAGATTTGAAATCGATACTAGGACCAAACTGCCTAGTCTAAGGTCTACAAATAACTTCGCTCCATGAAGATCTCTTTCTCCATTATAATTAGACAATGATTCGCCTCGTGGATTTTAAGGGCCGAGCTCTGACAAAGGTCGGCTATAACAGCGAACTGCCACGCGCAGATTTAAATGTTGCCGAAGCAATGCAGTTGATTGCGCCGATTCTTGAGCGCGTTAGATTCGGTAGTGAAAGTGATTTAATTGAATTGGCCGAAGAGTTCGATGGCGTAGTTCCACCAAGTATTCGTGTTCCGCAGAGCGCATTAGATGCGGCTTTGAAAGCACTTGATCCAGACATACGTTCTGCCCTTGAGCGTTCAATTACTCGAGTCAAGAGAGTTCATAGTGATCAAGTGAGAAGCGAAAAGAAAACAGTCGTAGTTGATGGGGGAGAAGTCACCCAAAAATGGATCCCAGTCGATCGTGTTGGGCTATATGTTCCTGGGGGACGCGCTGTTTATCCAAGTAGTGTGATGATGAATGTAATTCCCGCTCAAATTGCTCAAGTACCATCAATTGCAGTCGCTTCACCTCCGCAGAGAGAGTTTGGTGGTCTTCCGCATCCTACTATTTTGGCAACGTGCGCCCTTCTTGGTGTAACTGAGGTTTATGCAGTGGGTGGAGCGCAAGCTATTGCTCTCTTTGCATATGGCATGGAGGGAGTCTGTGAAAAGTGTGACCTCGTAACCGGTCCAGGCAATATTTATGTGGCGGCAGCAAAACGAGCGCTGCGAGGTGTCATTGGGATTGATTCTGAAGCTGGACCAACTGAGATCGCAATTCTTGCCGATAGATCGGCGATTCCTGCCGATGTCGCCGCCGATCTCATTAGTCAGGCAGAGCATGATGTGATTGCCGCTGCGATCCTAGTTACAGATAGTCCTGAGTTAGCCGAAGCGGTAGCTCTCGAATTGAAAGTGCGTGTGGCAACTACAAAACACGCGGATCGAATACGTGAGGCACTTGCCGGCATTCAATCGGCAATTGTACTTGTTGATTCTATTGAACAGGGAATAGATGTGGTCAACGCATATGCTGCAGAGCATCTGGAGATTCATACGGAGGATGCTCGAGAAATTTCCGCCAGAGTTAGAAATGCAGGTGCGGTTTTTGTTGGCCGCTATTCTCCCGTTTCTCTTGGGGATTATTCGGCTGGCTCTAACCATGTACTTCCAACTGGCGGTTGCGCATGTCACTCGAGTGGACTTTCAGTTCAGACTTTCTTACGAGGAGTGCATATTATTGAATACGGGGAGCGAGCTTTCCTTGAAATTCTTCCAACTGTTCTCACGTTAGCTACTGCAGAAGATTTACCGGCCCATGGGCAGGCAATGACTGCCAGATTAGAAAACCTTTCATGATGTGGCCTGCTTGGCTTCCACTTCGCAGTGATTTAAAGCCTTTATCTCCATATGGAGCGCCTCAACTTCCTGCAAAGGCATCACTGAACACGAATGAGAATCCATTTGCACCGTCAATTGCATTGCAGCAGGCAGTTACAGCTGCAGTTGCAGAGGCGAGCAGTTCGCTCAATCGTTATCCAGATCGTGATGCCACTACAGTTCGCACCGCTCTAGCCTCTTACATAAATGAGGAGAATGGAACGCAGTTTACGATAAGCAATATTTGGGCAGCCAATGGGAGTAATGAGATTATTCAATCTCTCTTTTTAGCTTTCGGAAGCTCTTCTGCTCTTGGTTTTACACCCTCATATTCCATGCACCCGTTAATTTCCAAAGTTTCCGATACACATTGGATTGATGGAAAACGAAATCACGATTTCTCATTTAATATAGATTTTGCAATTCACGATGTTGCTCTCAATAAGCCACAATTGACCTTTATCACCACACCTAATAATCCTACGGGTGATGCCATTTCCTTTAATGATATTGAGGCTCTTGCCATTGTTGTCGGTGAGAATGGTGGGATATTGGTCGTCGATGAGGCCTATGCTGAGTTTTCTAGTGAAAGATCTGCGGTCAATTTAATCGCACAGTATCCACACGTAGTTGTAATTCGCACGATGAGTAAGGCTTTTGCTTTCGCTGGAGTCCGAGTTGGTTACCTAATAGCCGACCCGGCCGTTATTAATTCGATGATGCTAGTGAGATTGCCATATCACTTAAGCGCATTGACTCAGGCGGCTGCCACAGTTGCCCTAGATTTTCGCACCGAGCTCTTGGGCAATGTTGGATTATTAATTAGTGCGCGTGAGGAGCTTGCAGCATCTCTGCAGGCAATGGGTTTACGAACACTGCCAAGTTCGGCAAATTTCATCCTTTTTACTGGGTTTGCGGCACGTTCTGATCAATTGTGGAGGCAATTACTCGAAAAAGGAGTTCTCATTAGAGATGTGGGATTATCGTCTTATCTTCGAGTGACGATCGGCAATGATGCCGAAAATAAAGCATTTATTAAGGCCCTATCCGAACTTCTGTAGAAAGTGAGTGGAGCATGAGAACTGCACGAATTGAACGAGAGACTAAAGAGTCTCATGTTTTAGTAGAACTTAATCTAGATGGGCAGGGCACCATTGACGTTTCCACTGGTGTTCCATTTTTCGATCATATGATGTCGCAGTTGGGAAAACATTCTGGTTTTGATTTGACGGTAAAAACAAGCGGAGATATCGATGTCGATTCACATCACAGCGTTGAAGACACATCTCTTGCATTTGGAGAAGCGCTGCGTACTGCGCTTGGGGATAAGGCAGGAATTCGACGCTTTGGTGACTCAATGGTTCCGCTGGATGAAGTTCTGGTGCAAGCTGCCGTTGATTTGTCGGGACGTCCATACTTAGTACACCGTCAACCAGAGATTGTTGAACTCATTGGAACTTTTGATACAACATTGGGCAAACATATTTGGGAGTCAATTGTTGCAGAAGCACATATTGCACTGCATATTCGAGTTCTTGAAGGGCGTAATGCGCATCATGTTTTCGAGGCTCAATTCAAAGCAGTAGCTCGAGCCTTAAGAGATGCCGTCTCCCTCGATGGTCGCGTTGCGGGGATTCCCTCGACAAAGGGCTCTCTTTGATCGCAATTCTTGACTATGGTTCAGGTAACTTGCGATCGGCAGAGCGTGCATTTGCAACGAGTGGCCACGAAGTTCTTGTTACCTCCGATGCTCGAATTGCGAGTGAGGCAGATGGCTTAGTAGTCCCGGGAGTAGGTGCATTTGCCGCATGCATGAATGGTTTGAACGCCATTGATGGTGCAAGCATCATTAAATCGCGGATAGAAAATGAACGACCGACTCTGGGAATCTGTATAGGTATGCAGATACTTTTTGCAGCAGGTGCTGAACATTCCCAAACTCAACCCCATCCAGGTGTAGGAGTTTGGCCGGGAACTGTAACCGTGCTCAACTCGCCTCTACTGCCACATATGGGCTGGAACACTGTTGATCCTTCAACTGCCTCACTTCTCTTTTCGGGAATTTCCAATGAGTCTTTCTATTTTGTTCACTCTTATGCCGCGAAAACCCCAGTTGGAGAGATGCAGACGTGGACCACGTATGGAGAGAAATTCTTATCTGCAGTTGAAGATGGTTATATGAGCGCAACCCAGTTTCATCCTGAAAAATCGGGCGCCGTTGGGCTGGCTCTGATTAAGAACTGGAGTAAATCTTTATGAAGCGCTTGGAACTCTTACCTGCTGTAGATGTTAAAGATGGTCGTGCAGTTCGATTAGTTCAAGGAGAGTTGGCACAGGAGAGTATTTATGGTGCGCCCCTAGAAGTAGCACTTGATTTTCAAAACGCCGGTGCAGAGTGGATCCACTTAGTCGATTTAGATGCTGCTTTCGGTCGAGGCGAAAACTCACTTCTTTTGGCGCAGATTGTCGCAACACTTGATATTAAAGTTGAGCTTTCAGGTGGAATTCGGGATGAAGAATCACTTGCGCGTGCAATTGCTACGGGATGTGCACGAATTAATTTGGGTACTGCAGCCCTGGAAAACCCCGATTGGACGGCCAGTGTCATCTCTAGGTTTGGAGATTTAATTGCAGTTGGGCTAGATGTTCGGGGGCACACATTAGCCGCGCGTGGATGGACGAGTGAAGGAGGAGATTTATTTGAAACTATTGCGCGCTTAGATGGAAATGGTTGTGCGCGCTATGTAGTAACCGATGTCACAAAGGATGGAACTCTGACCGGACCAAATATTGAATTGCTGAAGTCGGTATGCGCGGCAACCTCCAGACCGATTATTGCAAGTGGTGGAATCTCAAACCTTGGTGACATCGCCGAGCTAGCAACTTTGACGTCTTTAGGAGTAGAGGGTGCGATAGTTGGCAAAGCTCTCTATGCAGGTGCTTTCACTGTACAAGAGGCCCTAGAGATGACACGTACATGACGCTCTCATTTCGAATTATTCCCTGCCTAGATGTCACTGATGGACGTGTTGTCAAAGGAGTTAACTTTACAAATCTCATCGATGCCGGAGATCCAGTTGAATTAGCGGCTTTATATTACGCCGAGGGCGCTGACGAGTTAACTTTTTTAGATATTTCAGCAAGTAGTGCAGGGCGAGAAACAACTATGGATATTGTTCGACGAACTGCTGAACAAACATTTATACCTCTCACAGTGGGAGGCGGGATCCGATCCGTAAAAGATGTGGATCGACTATTACGCGCAGGTGCGGACAAGATATCAATTAACACTTCCGCGATTGCTAGACCAGAACTTATAGCTGAGATCGCAGATCGCTTTGGTTCGCAAGTATTGGTCTTATCTGTTGATGCCAGACGAGCTCGGACCGAATCTGGTTTTGAGGTTACTACACATGGCGGCCGTGAAGGCACTGATATTGACGCTCTTGCATGGGTTGAAAAGGCCTGCGCCCTTGGCGTTGGTGAAATTCTACTTAATTCGATGGACGCTGATGGCACAAGAGCGGGTTATGACATAGGGATGATTACTGCAGTCCGTGCAGTATCTAAGGTTCCATTAATCGCAAGTGGTGGAGCAGGCGCACTTGAAGACTTCGCCGCTGCTTTAAATGCTGGGGCCGATGCTCTACTTGCAGCGAGTGTTTTTCACTTTGGCAACTATCGAATTAGGGATGTTAAGTCTTATCTGGCATCACAGAATTATTCCATGCGCACCGTCCAGGTTTTGTAAGGCAGAATTACCTCATGACGGTTTTAGATCCAGCGATTGAAGCATTACTTAAGGATCCATCGGCGCTTATTCCAACGATAGTTCAAGATCTCTTCAGCCATGAAGTTCTCATGCTGGCCTATATGAACCGTGAGTCCTTGGCAATCACATTAGAGAGCGGTAGGGCAACGTACTGGAGTCGCAGTAGAAATGAGTTGTGGGTAAAAGGTGCCACATCAGGAAATTTTCAAGAGGTTCATTCACTCTCTCTCGACTGCGATGGGGATGCACTTCTCATAAAAGTTATTCAAACTGGGGTGGCCTGTCATACGGGCAATGCAACATGTTTTCATACTCCACTTGATGTGAGTTTACAGTGAATCTTGAAGAGTTTCGCGCACATGCAAAAGTATCAAATGTAATTCCCGTATCACGTCGGCTATTAGCCGATGGCGAAACACCACTCGGTATATATCGAAAGCTTGCAAAAGATGCACCGAATACTTTTCTCTTGGAGTCAGCCGAACATGGAGGAGCCTGGTCACGTTATTCATTCATCGGTGTTCGTAGCGAAGCAGTTTTAAGCGAATCACATGGCCTTGCTTATTGGCAGGGCAGTCCGCCAGCGGGGGCACCCTCTGGAATTGATCCACTAGAAGCGCTGCGTTTAACTATTTCACACTTAAAGTCACCAAAAATTGAGGGATTGCCCCCTTTAACTGGTGGCCTTGTTGGATTTATGGCATATGACGTAGTACGTAGGCTTGAAAAACTTCCAAATCTTTCACGCAAGGATCTTCCTTTACCTGAACTGAGTTTTATGCTGACAAGTGATTTAGCAGTCCTAGATCACAGTGATGGGACGGTTACTTTAATTGCAAATGCGATTAATTGGGATGGCAGCGATGCGCGGATTGATGAAGCCTTTGCGGCCTGCAACGAACGTTTAGATCGAATGCAACGCGATCTCGCAACGGCTTTAGCTGGTGATGTGGCGAAAATTGAAATCCACGCACAACCACACTTTGCTTCAACTATTGAGCCAGAGGATTTTAAATCAAAGATTTTAGAAGCTAAGGAAGAGATTGCGGCGGGGGAGGCTTTTCAAATTGTTCTCTCTCAACGTTTTTCGATTGAGTGCACCGCGGATGCTTTAGATGTTTATCGTATGTTGCGTTTGAATAATCCAAGTCCTTATATGTATCTATTTCGATTTAACGATGGAATCGATGTAGTTGGATCGAGCCCAGAAGCGCTGATAAAGGTAAATGGGCGTGATGTCATGATCCATCCGATCGCAGGCACACGTAAACGCTCGGCCTCACCTGAAGAAGATCATCGATTAGCCGAAGAGCTTCTTGCAGACCCTAAAGAGCGTGCAGAGCACTTAATGTTGGTGGATTTAGGAAGAAATGATCTTGGCCGTGTATGCCAACCCGGAAGCGTTGAAGTTATTGACTTCATGCATATCGAACGCTATTCACACGTGATGCATATTGTTTCAACGGTTACTGGAGTTTTAGATTCGAAATCAACGGCCGTGGACGCTCTATTTTCAGTTTTTCCGGCAGGAACTCTCTCAGGTGCACCAAAACCGCGCGCAATGGAAATCATCGAAAGATTAGAGCCAACGCGTAGAGGACTTTACGGAGGAATAATTGGATATTTAGATTTCACTGGAAATATAGATACCTGCATTGCGATTCGTACCGCATTAATTCACAACGGCACAGCCTACGTTCAGGCCGGAGCAGGAGTTGTTGCAGATTCGGATCCTGAATCTGAAAATCTCGAATGCTATAACAAGGCAGCTGCCGTTCTTAGAGCCATAGATTCCGCAAATAGATTACGTGATGACTAGTGGATCAAACTTTAGCAATTGGACTAAGTATCGTTATCGTTTATACGATTACTATTTTAGTTGGAAAGAAATTTCGAATTTCATCAAGATATGAGAGAGGTTCACACATTCAAGACCCTTGGAACTCCCTTGATAAGGGAGTTGATCCAAGTGAAGAGACTAGTGAAGAGAGAAATAAATGAGCGTGCTTGATGCAATTATTGAGGGCGTACGCGAAGATTTAGCATCTCGCCGATTATCAATGGCGCAAATTTCCGAGGCAATTGATGGCGCGCCGAAGGTGCGCGACCCGCTCGCCACGCTCTTGAAAAATGAAATCTCTTTAATCGCCGAAGTAAAACGCGCCTCTCCAAGTAAGGGTCAGCTTGCCTCAATTCTTGATCCTGCCGCTCTAGCCGAGCAGTATGCAAGCGCTGGGGCAACAATGATTAGCGTCCTTACTGAAAGACGCCGCTTTGGTGGATCACTCGATGATCTAGTCGCCGTGCGATCTAGAGTTGATATTCCCATTTTACGAAAAGATTTTATGATCGATGAGTATCAATTTTTTGAGGCACGAGCCCATGGCGCCGATGTTGTACTGCTTATAGTCGCGGCGTTAGGAAGCAATCAAATTAAGGATTATTACGAATTAACCCTCGAACTTGGAATGTGCGCACTCGTTGAAGTCCATACGCATGATGAACTTGAGAGAGCTCTGGAAATTTCCCCACAGATAATTGGGATTAATTCACGTAATTTAAAAACGCTAGATGTTGATGCGAGTGTTTTTACAGAGTTGATTCCTCGAATTCCTAAAGATCTAGTACGTGTGGCTGAATCTGGAATATCGACTAGAGGTGATGTTGAACACGCACAAGCACAAGGTGCCACAGCCGTATTAGTCGGTGAAGCCCTCGTTAGGGCTGGGGATGCAGAGGCCGCTGTGCGCGAACTTCTTGGCCTAGGTAGGCTTGAACCGTGAGTGTTGATGAGCTGCCTGGCCGATTTGGTCAATATGGTGGACGTTTTGTACCTGAAGCCTTAATCGGTGCACTTAATGAATTAGAAGCTGCACATATTTCGGCGCAAGACGATGCAGTTTTTTTAGCAGAGCTTGCCGAATTCCACCGTACATATACTGGACGTCCGAGCATCATTACCGAAGTTCCCCGCTTTGGCGAATTTGCAGGTGGTGCGCGAATAATTTTAAAGCGTGAAGATTTAAACCATACGGGTAGCCATAAGATTAATAATGTTTTGGGTCAAGCATTGCTTACTAAACGCATGGGTAAAAAACGTATTATTGCTGAAACCGGCGCTGGGCAACATGGTGTAGCCGCAGCTACAGCGGCAGCACTCTTAGGACTTGAATGTGTTGTTTACATGGGCCAAGAGGATACGCGCAGACAATCGCTCAATGTTGCACGAATGAAGTTGCTCGGTGCGCAGGTCATTCCAGTGGTATCGGGCTCACAAACTTTAAAGGATGCCATTAACGAAGCTATGCGCGATTGGGTAACAAATGTTGCAGATACACATTATTTATTAGGCACGGTGGCAGGCCCACATCCATTTCCAACAATGGTACGTGATTTCCAAAAAATTATCGGAATCGAGGCTCGAGAGCAAATTTTAGCCTTGTGCGGAAAACTTCCAGATGCAGTTTTGGCATGTATCGGTGGCGGGTCAAATGCCATAGGTATATTTCAT
Source organism: Candidatus Planktophila sp. (assembly GCA_030681675.1). NCBI lineage: Bacteria > Bacillati > Actinomycetota > Actinomycetes > Candidatus Nanopelagicales > Candidatus Nanopelagicaceae > Candidatus Planktophila > Candidatus Planktophila sp. Next base: position 22,381 of record JAUXRP010000014.1, on the reverse strand, counting down.
GCATTTATCCCTGATTCGAAAGTTCGCTTAATTGGCTTTGAGGCTGGTGGCGATGGAGTTGAAACTGGAAGGCATGCGGCAACAATTACTGGAGGCTCTCCAGGGGTACTCCATGGAACTAGATCCTACGTATTACAGGATGAGAATGGTCAAACTATTGAATCTCATTCGATTTCTGCAGGGTTAGATTATCCAGGCGTTGGCCCAGAGCATGCATATTTACATGACATTGGCCGCGCTGAATACCGCGCCATCAATGACGATCAAGCGATGAATGCCTTCTCCCTTCTCTGCAAAACCGAGGGGATAATTCCTGCAATTGAGTCTGCTCACGCCTTGGCCGGTGCAATGATTGTGGGAAATGAACTCGGTCCTGATGCCACGCTTTTAGTTAATTTGTCAGGACGTGGAGATAAGGATGTCCAAACTGCGGCGCAGTATTTTGGAATCCCATTATGAGCACCCCTTTAGAAGATTTATTTGTAAAAGTTCGCGCTGAAAATCGCGCTGCCCTCATTGCATATATTCCAGCCGGTTTTCCTAGCAAAGATGGTTGCGCCAAAGCGATTCAAACATTGGTGGATTCAGGTGTTGATGCAATTGAAATTGGATTTCCCTATAGCGATCCAGTCATGGATGGCCCAACCATTCAAGCTGCCGCAGAAATCTCTTTAAAGGCCGGGACTGGAGCATCAGATGTCTTTGCCGCACTCAAAGTAGCAAGTGATGCTGGAGTTGCCTCAGTCATCATGACTTATTGGAATCCCATTGAAAGATATGGTGTCGAAAATTTTGCCGCCGCGGTTGCATCCCATGGCGGTTCAGGTGTCATAACTCCCGATTTACCAATCGAAGAGTCTGCGCTTTGGTTGAGTTCGGCTTCTAGGAATGCAATTAATCCAATCTTTGTGGTTGCACCAAGTACAAGTGATGCTCGCCTTGCCCAAGTCAGTGCCAAAACCGGTGGTTTTGTTTATGCAGCAAGCATGATGGGGGTGACAGGGTCTCGAAGCGATGTATCAATAGATGCCCTTGAATTAGTTTCACGTTTGCGCGCAGTGACCTCACTTCCTGTATGCGTGGGACTGGGTGTCTCGACCCGTGAGCAGGCCAAAGAAGTGGCAGGATATGCCGATGGCGTTATTGTCGGATCAGCTTTTATTAGACTTCTTCTCAATTCCAAGAGTGAAGCAAGTGGCCTAATTGCAATTTCAGCATTAGCTAAAGATTTAGCGAATGGAGTTCGAGAGGGGCGATGAAAAAATTTTATGGTAATGGACAATAAGATTATAAACGAGGAAGCTACATCGAGTAAGAAAGTCCCACACTTCAAGGCTTACGTGACAATGCTTGTCTCCTCGTTTTTCAGTCTTGTTGCTTCCCTAGTCTTGTCAATTGATGCAATTAAACTTGCCAAGGACGCCGACGCCCCATTGGCATGTAACATCAACTCGGCAGTCTCCTGCGCCAAGGTGGCGGTTTCATGGCAGTCCAATCTACTTGGATTCCCAAATGCGTTCCTAGGACTTATTTGCGAGGCAGTAGTCATAACGATTGCGGTTGCTGGTCTTTCCGGAGTTCAATTCCCTAAAAACTTTATGAGAGTTGCCTTGAGCATCTACGGTATCGGGTTACTTTTCGCCTTCTGGTTATTCTCTCAATCATATCTAGTCATAAAAGCCTTCTGTCCGTGGTGCCTCCTAGTTACTATTTCTACGGTCACAGTATTTGGGAGCATGTTTAGGATTAACGCTCTCAACGGGGCACTTCCACTGAGTCCTGAAAGAACGGCGAAACTACAGCAAAAATTATTATCTGGTTGGGACGCCGTTGTTATAACGGGTGTGTATTCCCTCATCGCATTACTATTAATTTTTAAATTACTATAAACTCTCAAAAGTTAAGCTAGTCATCGAAGACAAGGAGAAATAGATGTCCAAACAGGCAAAGGCAACTTCTGGCGGTGATCATTTCACGCGCTGGTTAGTAATTGGAATGGTCGCTCTCGTCGTTATCACTGGAGTTGTTTTCTCCATGATCGGTTCATCGACTAAAGCTAATGAGTCATTTACAGCCCTGAAGGGCATTACCTTAGGCCAACCTGTTGCTGCAACCGTCGATGTAGCACAAGGATCCGGTTTAGTTCTAAATCCGGGGGCTCCAGTAAAGATTGACATTTGGGAAGATCCGCAGTGTCCCATCTGTCGTTCATTTGAAGAGGCTAACGGTGAATATATTGAGGAGCTAGTTCGTACTAAGAAGGCAACCCTTGTTTACCACGTTCTATCTTTTCTTGGTGATGAGTCAGTTCGAGCAGCAAATGCATCGATGTGTTCAGCCGATGAGGGCCAGTATTTAGATTTTAACAAAGCCTTGTACCTCGTTCAACCCGCGCTAGAAAACTCAGGATTTTTTACGAGCGAGAATTTGATTAAAATCGGTGATTACATTGGATTAAAGAGCAAAAGCTTTATTGATTGTGTAAACAATGGGGGAAGGGCGGATTTAGTAAATGCTCATGCAGCTTCCATGGATAAATACAATGTCACCGGAACGCCAACGGTCTTTATCAATGACAAGTTATGGGTTCGAAAATCTAATGCATTTGATCCCGTAGAATTCCGTCTTGCTGTAGAGGCTGGCTAAAACCTTGTTGCGTTCGATTCCATCGCCAACTGTATCGGCGTTAGAAATCGGACCACTTACGATTCATCTCTATGCCGTCTGCATAATCACTGGTATAGCAGTTGCAATATGGCTTGGTGATAAGCGCTTCAGGGCGCTCGTACCCCATGCAACCTCGGTTGTTTCAGAGGTTGCAATTACTGCCGTCCCTCTGGGAATTATAGGTGGGCGGATTTATCACGTAATTTCATCTCCCGATGCTTACTTTGGTAGCGGTGGACACCCCATTGATGCCTTAAAGATTTGGGAGGGTGGCCTCGGAATATGGGGCGCAATCTCCTTAGGAACATTGGCGGCTTGGTTTCGTTATCGCCGGCTTGCTACGAAGATGGAGCTTCCAAGGTTTGCTTATTTTATGGATGCTCTTGCACCTGGAGTTCTTTTGGCTCAAGCCATAGGACGTTTTGGAAACTGGTTTAATATCGAACTATTTGGAAGACCGCTCAATGCGCCGTGGGCACTTTCAGTTCCACCCTTGAAACGGCCAAATGGTTTTAGCGCCTTTGAAACTTTTCATCCGACATTCTTGTACGAGGCTCTCTGGAGTACAGCGATAGCTTTATTGTTAATTTTCCTTGGAAGGAGATTACTCCCAGGCCAAATTTTTACTCTCTATGTCTTTGCATACTGCCTAGGTCGTATAGGTATTGAATCAATTCGAATCGACCAAGCACATGAAATTTATGGTCTGCGTCTTAATGTATGGGTCGGGAGCCTCGTAGCAGTAGGGGCACTTATTATTTATCGAAGGTTGGGCACAAAAAATATAAAAGTTATCGAGTAGGCTGAGCGCTATGCCGCTACAAGATGTTCGCGCCAGAAATTTACAACACCGGACTCACCGTGCGGGCTGGCTTCGGGCGGCAGTGTTGGGCGCTAATGATGGGTTAGTTTCAATGGCATCGTTGATGATTGGTGTTGTTGCAGCCGGTAAAAATGGGTTTCTGGTAACCGCTGGTTTAGCTGGAATCACAGCAGGTGCGATGTCGATGGCAGTCGGTGAGTACGTATCAGTTCGCTCGCAAAACGATGTAGAGGAATCAGACCGTGTACTTGAGATTGAACACTTGGCGACCGACCCCGAAGGCGAACTCTTAGAGCTTCAACATATTTACATTGCCCGTGGATTAACTCCAGAGCTTGCCCTTGAAGTTGCAATGGCAATGCATGCAAAGGATCCACTCGCTGCACATTTGCGCGATGAGCTGGGGCAGCATCCACACACCAAAGCACGGCCAGTACAAGCGGCCATTGCTTCCGCGATCTCATTTACTGTCGGCGGTCTGATCCCATTCCTTGGATCATTTGCGCCTTCAACTGGGGCTAAGGCGTGGAGCATCGTTGGTTTCACGATTGGGGGTTTATTGCTCACAGGCATAGTCAGCGCGAAAACCGCTGGCGCTAAGGTGCGCTCAACAACGCTTCGGGTGATAATTGGTGGCTCTCTCGGCATGCTCATCACTGCAGGAATCGGTCAGATTGCCCGAGTTGCAGGTATCTAAACTCTAGCCATTTCAATTTTTGTTGCTACTCTTTGCACGTATTGAGTAGTTGATACCTTCAGAGTATTTATTTCCTAGGGCCAAGGTTGTCCCGCAGTATTCCTCGACAATCGGAGCTCAACAATTATGGCTTTGCCTTCCGACTATCCACATGCACAGGGGCTGTACAACCCTGCCAAAGAACATGATGCCTGTGGCGTTGCGATGGTTGCAACTCTTAATAAAATTGCAACTCACGACATTGTAGAAAAAGCTCTAACTGCACTGCGCAACCTCGAGCACCGAGGAGCTTCGGGGGCTGAGCCAGATAGCGGTGATGGAGCTGGAATTCTCATTCGAATCCCGGATCGATTTTTCCAAGAGGTAGTTGAATTCGAATTACCACCATCAGGATCGTATGCCACTGGTATCGCATTCATTGAAAAAGGTGTAGACGTGTACGCCGATATTGCGCGTATTGCGCATGAAGAGGGTTTGCAAGTTCTTGGATGGCGAGAGTTACCCATTAACTCGACCTCCCTTGGAAAAACTGCTCTCTCAGTCATGCCTGATTTTAAACAGTTGTTTGTGAGTGGTCTCAAAAATGAGAGCGCACTTATTCTTGAAAGAATGGTCTTCTGCCTAAGAAAACGTCTTGAGCATTCACTGGCGCTTTACTTTCCTTCGCTCTCCAGCCAAACAATTGTTTTTAAGGGCATGCTTACAACGGGGCAACTTGAAGAGTTTTTTCCAGATTTAAGCGATGAGCGTGTTGAATCTCCGTTGGCATTAGTCCACTCCCGCTTTTCAACTAACACTTTTCCATCCTGGCCACTTGCGCATCCTTACCGATTTATTGCACACAATGGCGAAATTAATACAATTAAAGGTAATCGAAACTGGATGCGCGCACGTGAATCACTTTTAGAAAGTGATTTAATTCCTGGGGATCTCAAACGTTTATTCCCAATAGTTCAGATGTCAGGAAGTGATTCAGCATCTTTTGATGAGGTTTTAGAACTTCTTTACTTAGGCGGACGATCTCTGCCCCATGCAGTGTTAATGATGATTCCCGAAGCTTGGGAAAATCACAGCTCAATGTCTGAAGAGCGACGAGATTTTTACGCCTTTCACGCCTCATTAATGGAGCCTTGGGATGGTCCAGCCTGTGTGACTTTCACCGACGGCCATCAAGTTGGCGCAGTACTTGATCGAAACGGTCTTCGCCCTTCACGTTTTTGGGTAACTAAAGATGGACTTGTCGTTCTTGCCTCTGAAGTTGGAGTCTTAGATATCGCTCCGGCCGATATTGTACGAAAAGGTCGCCTACAACCTGGAAAAATGTTCCTAGTAGATATTGAAGCAGGACGAATTATTGAAGATGAAGAGATAAAGGATTCACTTTCAAACGCCGCCCCGTATGGTGATTGGCTTCATGCCGGCATCGTAAAGTTGAGTGAACTTCCCTCACGCGAACATATTGTTTACCCTCACTCATCCGTGCTCCGACGTCAACGCGCTTTTGGTTATACAGAGGAAGAGTTGAGAATTCTCGTGACACCGATGGCACAAAGCGGCATGGAGGCACTAGGTTCAATGGGAACCGATACCCCTATTGCCGCACTTTCAAATAGGCCACGCCTGTTGTTTGACTATTTTTCGCAACTATTTGCACAAGTTACCAATCCACCCTTGGATGCAATTCGTGAAGAGTTAGTAACCAGTCTAGGCACTGCAATGGGACCAGAGCATAACCTTCTAGATCCAGGCCCATTTTCATGTCGCCATATTTCTCTCGCATTTCCAGTAATTGATAACGACGAGTTAGCTAAGATAATCCACGTTAATGCAGATGGCGATCATCCAGGTTTAACTGCTCATGTTATACGCGGCCTCTTTTTTGTAGCCGACGGCGGCGATTCACTTCGCGCACGACTAAATGAAATTACAGCCGAAGTTTCGAAGGCGATTGAAGATGGTGCCAGAATTATTGTGTTATCTGATCGTGATGGCGATACTGAAGAGGCTGCGATTCCCTCTCTTTTGCTTACCTCTGCAGTTCACCACCACCTAATCCGTGAAAAAACGCGAACTAAAGTTGGTTTGGTCGTTGAAGCAGGTGATGTTCGAGAAGTTCACCACGTTGCACTGTTAATCGGTTATGGCGCGGCAGCGGTGAATCCGTATCTTGCAATGGAGAGTGCCGAAGATCTAGTTTTGCAGGGAGTCATTACTGGAATTACTCCAGAGAAGGCTGTTCGTAACTTAATTAAATCTCTTGGCAAGGGTGTTCTTAAAGTAATGTCCAAAATGGGAATTAGCACCATTGCCTCCTATACAGGAGCGCAAGTATTTGAGGCGATAGGCTTGAGCGCAGAAGTCGTTGATGAGTTTTTTGTGGGCACGACATCTGCTTTAGGTGGTGTTTCACTCGATGTAATCGCTCAAGAGACTATTGCTCGCCACCACATTGCATATCCGCCAGGGGGAGAAGTTCCGGGCACGAAGCGACTTCCTATCGGCGGTGACTATCAATGGCGTCGTGAGGGCGAACCACATTTATTTGATCCTGAAACTGTTTTTACATTGCAGCACTCAACTCGTAGCAAGCGTTACGATGTTTTCAAGCGTTACACGAATCGAGTCAATGATCAAAGTGCTCGCCTTATGACTCTGCGAGGATTATTTGAATTTAAACCGCAGGCCTCAATTTCAATTGATGAAGTAGAGCCTGCTTCAGCGATAATTAAGCGTTTTTCAACAGGTGCGATGTCGTATGGTTCGGTTTCGCAGGAGGTTCACGAGACTTTAGCAATTGCAATGAATCGACTGGGTGCTAAATCAAATACTGGTGAGGGAGGCGAAGATCCATCGCGATTTATCCCGTTAGTAAATGGTGATTCAAAGCGATCTGCCATCAAGCAGGTTGCCTCAGGTCGCTTCGGCGTCACCAGCGAGTACTTAGTAAATGCCGATGATATTCAGATCAAAATCGCACAGGGAGCAAAACCTGGTGAAGGTGGACAGTTACCTGGCAACAAAGTTTATCCATGGATCGCTAAGGTGCGTTATTCGACTCCGGGAGTTGGATTAATTTCACCGCCTCCACATCACGACATTTACTCGATTGAGGATTTGGCTCAGCTCATTCATGATTTAAAAAATGCTAATAAAAATGCGCGAGTCCATGTCAAGCTTGTCGCAGAAGTAGGCGTCGGTACTGTTGCTGCAGGTGTTAGCAAAGCCCATGCCGATGTAGTTCTTATTTCAGGCCACGATGGTGGCACGGGTGCCTCACCGCTGACTTCACTCAAGCATGCTGGCGCACCTTGGGAGCTGGGCTTAGCCGAAACGCAGCAGACTCTATTGCTCAACAATTTGCGCGAGAGAATAGTGGTACAGACTGATGGTCAATTAAAAACCGGACGCGATGTAATAATTGCCGCCCTTCTTGGCGCAGAAGAATTTGGCTTTGCAACTGCTCCACTGGTTGTTTCAGGGTGCATCATGATGAGAGTGTGTCATTTGGATACATGTCCCGTCGGTGTGGCGACACAAAATCCAGAGCTACGTGCTCGTTTCAGTGGAAAGCCTGAATTCATTGAAACTTTTTTTGAGTATATTGCCGAAGAAGTTCGCGAGATTTTGGCGCAACTAGGCTTTAAAACTTTACTTGAGGCCATTGGTCACGTTGAATATATAGAGGTAAAAAAAGCCGTCGATCACTGGAAAGCGAGCGGTTTAGATTTGACACCTCTACTTGTAAGACCAAAAAATTCAGGCGCTCTGCATAATGTATCTGAACAAGATCACGGCCTAGATGCCGCCCTTGATAATGAGTTAATTGCTCTTTCCCAACCAGCACTTACTAATCGAGAGCCCGTACGAATCGAAATGCCTGTCCGAAATGTAAATCGAACAGTTGGGACCATGCTTGGCGCGCAAATAACTCGGCTATTTGGCGGTGCCGGTCTTGCCGATGGAAGTATAGACATCACTCTGCACGGATCTGCCGGACAATCTCTCGGCGCATTTATTCCTTCAGGGTTGACTCTTCGTCTCTTTGGCGATTCAAATGACTATGTTGGTAAGGGAATTTCAGGAGGCCGTGTGATTGTACGACCGGATGTGAGTTCAACATTTAAATCACATGAGAATGTTATCGCTGGAAATGTTATCGGTTACGGCGCAACTTCTGGTGAAATTCATATTCGCGGAGTTGTTGGTGAACGCTTCTGCGTGCGCAACTCAGGTGCAACTGCAGTTGTAGAAGGTATAGGCGATCATGGTTGTGAATATATGACTGGTGGAACTGTAGTCGTCTTAGGAAACACAGGTCGTAACTTTGCTGCGGGAATGTCAGGTGGACGCGCCTTTGTATTAGATATTAATCCTTTACATGTAAATACCGATATGGTCGATGTTTTAGCTGTTCCGGATGATCAGGGCGTGGAGTTAAAGGCGATTATCACTAACTTTGCAGTTCTGACAGATTCAATCATCGCAACGCAACTCCTTGATGATTGGGAAAACTCCATTAGGCGATTCTCTCTCGTGATGCCGCGAGATTATGCACGTGTGCTGGAGGCTATGGCGCGTGCTGCACGTGAAGGTTTGCCGGTCGATGCGCATGTAATGGAGGTAGCAGCACATGGCTGATCCCAAGGGATTTCTTACAACACCTCGCGAAACACCGGCGCGAAGACCGGTAGATGTGCGTATTCAAGATTGGCGTGAAGTGTATGAACCTCAGAGCTTTGAACATTTGCAAAAGCAGGCCGGGCGGTGCATGGATTGCGGAATTCCCTTCTGTCATTCTGGCTGTCCACTCGGAAATTTGATTCCAGAGTGGAATGATTTAATCTGGCGGGGAGATACACACGAGGCGATTAATCGCTTACATGCCACTAACAATTTTCCAGAGTTCACAGGACGCCTTTGCCCCGCCCCATGTGAGACGGCATGCGTTGTTGCTATTAATCGCGATGCAGTAACGATTAAACAGGTCGAACTTCGAATAGTTGAAGAGGCATTTGCAACGGGTGAGGTTAAACCACTCATTCCGGATCGTTTGACGGGCAAGACAGTCGCCGTTATTGGATCTGGGCCTGCTGGTTTGGCAGCTGCTCAACAATTAACTCGGGCAGGACACACTGTTGCGGTGTACGAACGAGCCGAAAAAATCGGCGGCTTGCTTCGTTACGGAATTCCTGAGTTCAAAATGGAGAAGCATATTCTGGATCGTCGTCTTGAACAGATGGAGAAAGAGGGAACACGCTTTCGACCTGGCGTTGATGTCGGGGGAGAGTTAACAGGATCAGCGCTTCGCAAAAAATACGATGCAATTATCTTAGCGGTAGGTGCGACCAATTGGCGTGAATTGCCGGTCCCGGGCCGTTACTTAACCGGTGTCTATCAAGCGATGGAGTTTCTACCTTGGGGCAACAGACAGGCACTTGGCGAAACTAAAACTCCGGAGATAAATGTCAAAGGTAAACATGTCGTTATTTTGGGAGGCGGCGATACTGGTGCTGACTGTCTTGGAACTTCGATTCGCCAAGGTGCTGCCAGTGTTACGCAGTTAGAGATTATGCCAAGACCTAGTGAGGAACGTCCATCAACTGCGCCTTGGCCAATGTATCCCATGATTTTCCGTGTCTCCAGTGCACATGAAGAGAGTGATAACCGAATCTTTTCAGTGAGTACGCAGGAGTTCTTAGGTGACGAGTTAGGCAATGTGACAGCTTTACGTATCGTTGAAACAGAGTACGTCAATGGAAAGTTTGAACCGGTCGCTGGTAGCGAAAAAGAGATTCCGGCAGATTTTGTCTTTCTTGCAATGGGTTTCACCGGTCCAGAACAATCTCCGCTCTTGGATCAACTTGAGGTTCACATTGATGATCGCGGCAACATTGTCCGGGACAACAATTTTGCAGCAAATGATGATGGTGTGTTCGTTGCCGGCGATGCTGGACGTGGACAATCCTTAATCGTGTGGGCAATTGCAGAGGGCCGAAGTGCTGCATCGGCGGTTGATAGATATCTCACGGGTGATACTCAACTTCCAAATCCTATCGAACCCACTACCCGTCAGTTGATGGTTTAAGGTTGGCTCATGCGTAGAGCAAAGATTGTGTGCACGTTGGGGCCAGCCGTTGAATCCCCAGAGCTGATTAAAGCTCTCATTGATGCCGGTATGAATATGGCTAGATTAAATCTTTCACATGGCTCCTATGACGAGCATCAAGTCCGTTTAAATTTAGTTAGGTCATTGGCACAAGCAGCTGGGCGACCGGTGGCAATTCTTGTGGATCTTCAAGGTCCAAAGATTCGACTCGCTCGATTTTCTGCAGGCCCACATGATCTAGCTCGTGGAGATATCTTTACTATTACGACCGATGAAATTGAAGGCACAAAAGAGCGAGTTGGTACTACGTATAAGGGCCTTCCAGGAGATTGCAAAATCGGAGACCGCATTTTAATCGATGATGGGAAGGTGACTGTCGAGGTTATTGAGGTTAAGGGTTCTGATGTCATAACTAAAGTAATTGAGCCTGGCGCAGTCAGTAATAATAAAGGTATCAATCTCCCGGGAGTGGCCGTGTCTGTTCCTGCACTGTCTGAAAAAGATATTGAAGATTTAAGGTGGGGACTTCACGCAGGTGCCGACTTCATTGCACTTTCTTTTGTTCGCAACGCTGCAGATATTAAGGATGTTCATAAAATTATGGATGAGGAAGGTATTCGCCTTCCTGTTATTGCCAAAATTGAAAAACCACAAGCCGTTGCAAATATCGCACACATAGTCGATGCCTTTGATGGAATTATGGTTGCTCGTGGAGATTTAGGTGTAGAGCTTCCAATTGAAGATGTTCCACTTGTGCAAAAGCTTTGTGTCGAACTTGCTCGAGATATGGCTAAGCCTGTAATCGTTGCAACTCAAATGCTTGAATCAATGATTACAAATTCGCGACCTACACGCGCCGAAGCTACTGATTGCGCAAATGCGGTTCTAGATGGTGCAGACGCCTTGATGCTCTCTGGTGAGACTAGCATTGGTGAGTTTCCAATTGAGGCCGTCCAAACTATGGCGCGTATTATTCAAAAAACTGAAGAGGGCGGTTTAGATCGAATACGCCCTATAAAGACCGCACCTCGAACAAAGGGCGGCGCAATCACAAAGGCGGCGACCGAAGTTGGTGCGATCGTTGACGCTAAGTATTTAGTTGCATTTACCCAGAGTGGTGATTCAGCACGTCGAATGTCACGTCTTCGCTCACCTATTCCAATCCTTGCAATGACTCCGGAGGTCGGCACATACAATCGCTTAGCCCTTTCCTGGGGGATTGAATCAATGTTGACCCCTGTCGTGGGCGCGACCGACGAGATGGTGAAGTTAGTCGATACGGTTCTGATCGATTCAGGAAGGGCGGAAATTGGCGATAACGTCATGATCGTTGCAGGCGCTCCGCCAGGAATTCCAGGCTCGACAAATGCGATGCGAGTGCACCGCGTTGGCGATGCTGTTGGCGGCGCAGCTCCGGCCTACCGATAAGATTGCCCAGTAACGCCTCGGTACTCCAACGGTAGAGAGGGCAGTCTCAAACACTGCATAGTGTCGGTTCGAATCCGACTCGAGGCACGCACGGCATGTACATCCTGAAGGGGTGAAAAGGATATGAGCATTCGAATTCTCGTTGCCGAAGATGAAGCGCTCATACGTATGGATTTAGTTGAAATGCTCCAAGGCGCTGGCTATGAAGTCGTGGCTCAAGCCTCAAATGGGCAAGAGGCGGTAGATTTAGCCTTTGAACATAAACCAGATCTAGCTATTTTGGATGTCAAAATGCCGGTTTTAGATGGCATATCGGCGGCGGAAAAGATAATTGATGTAGCTCCAGTTTTAATGCTCACGGCATATTCGCAAAAGGAGCTCATCGATCGCGCGCGTGATGCCGGGGTTATGGCTTATGTAGTCAAACCATTCACAATTGGTGACTTAATTCCAGCCATTGAGATTGCGATAAGTAGACATCTACAGATGAGCACGCTAGCTGCCGAAGTTGCCGATTTACATGATCGTCTTGAGACTCGTAAATTAATCGATCGGGCGAAGGGGATTTTAATGAAAGCGCTGAATTTGCCCGAACCTGAGGCCTTTTCATGGATCCAACGGGCGGCGATGGACCGTCGAATGAGTATGAAGGCTGTTGCTGAAGCGGTTATCAATCCAGAGGCGGTTCCGCCGCATTAGCTACCTGATTTTGTGGTGATCTCCTCTCCTTTATAACGAAAAAGAAATACTTTATGTTCACTTTCGCCTTGTTTAGTGCTAGCACTAGGCATTACCCTCATCACCTCCCTGTCCCGGGACAACAAGATCAGGAAAGGCAATACATGAACATAAAGATTCAGCGTTCACTTGCCGTTGTATCTGCAGCAGCTCTCATTTTCGGAGTTTCAGCAGCGACTAACGCGCAGGCAGCTGCAAAGGTTCTCTATATCGCATACCAAGGTCCTCTTTCAGGTGGAGAAGCATCAACTGGTATCGATGAGCAGAATGCAGTGAAGTATGCAGTAAAGCTCTTCAATGCAAAAAATAAGAATAAGTACAATGTCAAAGTAGTTTCAGTAGATGACCAGGGAGATCCAGCTGTTGCATCAACAGTTGCCCCAGGCATTGGAGCTAATAAGAATGTGCTTGGTTTAGTTGGACCTGCATACTCAGGTGCAACAATCGCATCACTTCCATATTACAAGGCCGGTGGATTAGTTCTTGTCTCTCCATCTGCTACACGTGTTTCACTTACAGATCCAACATCTCCTGACTTCGGCGGACCAGTGTTCCACCGTGTTGTAGGTAAAGATGATCTACAAGGTCCAGCGTTGGCTAAATATGCAACTAAAGGTGTTTCCAGTGCAAAGGTATTTGTATTCGACGATCAATCAGCATATGCCGTACCTCTTCGGGGCTACGTAGAAGCTGGCTTGAAGAAGGTTGCTGGAGCATCACTTGTTGGTGGAGACTCAGTTCCTAATACAGCAACTGATTACAGCCCAACAATTGCAAAGATCGCATCTTCGGGAGCAACTGTAGTTATCTATACAGGTTACTATTCTGCAGCTGCAATTTTTATTAAGCAGCTCCGTGACTCAGGTTCAACAGCAATATTTGCTGGTGGCGACGGAGTCTTTAACCAGGAGTTCCCAAAGCTTGCAGGTGCTGCAGCTGAAGGTGCACGGATCACTGGTGTGGGTGGATTAGCTGGAATTAGCAAAAAGCTTGAAGCTGATTTCAAGAAGCAAATGGGTGTTTCATCTGGTGTTTACTCAGTTGAATCATTCGATGCTGCAAACATCCTGCTTGAAGGTATAAAAAAGGGAAATACAACCCGTGCCAAGATGCTTAAGTGGGTCAAGGCTTACAAGGGTAAGAGCGTGAGCGGAAATAAGATTGTCTTCGACAAGAATGGAGATATTTCTTACGGACTCTTTGCTGGATTTACTTCAAAGGGCGGCGTTCTAGTCAATACAGGCATCGTTAAGTAGTTACTTCTTAGCTACTTAGCTACAACGCTTATGAGTTAGTGGGTGTTTCGGAAATCTCTTTAGAGGCCCCGAAACACCCACTTCTTACGTTGAGTTGTATTACATTTACCTCTTCAATCAAAAGCCTTAAGGAGTGCAATGTTTACAGTTTTGATCGACCAGTTTTGGTCATTAACGATCGCTGGAGTTGCCCTCGGTTTTATCTATGTTCTAATCTCTCTCGGCTACACAATGGTCTATGGAGTTCTGCGAATGATAAACTTTGCTAACTCTGAAATCTTTATGTGGGGAACTTTCGGAACAGTCATTACTAATCGCGATATTTTCCACTACACCCAGACCTCCGAGCCTGCTACAGGGTGGAAGTTAGCCCTTGTTCTGATTACAGCTTTGCTCATGTCGATGTTTGTTGCCGCTTTGACCGCGGTTTTTGTAGAGCTAGTCGCATATCGTCGCTTGCGCATGAAAGGTACCAACCGCCTGGCGACATTGATTTCAGCGATTGGAATCTCAATCGTTCTTCAAGAAGTTATGCGACTGCTAACAAGTTCGCGCCCAGTGGGTTCGCCTCGAGTTTTAGAAAAAATTATTTTGACTGAAATATGGGGCGCTAATGTTCGTCTCGACACAGTTATTACAATTATTGCTGCAGCGATTATCTTTTTCACTCTTGAACGTTTCATTAAATTATCACGCATGGGTAAAGCCATTCGAGCAGTTTCGCAAAATGAAGATGCTGCAAAGTTAATGGGCGTTAATTTAAACCGTGTTATCACGACGACTTTCTTAGTTGGAGGTCTGGCAACAGGCGCTGCGGCTTTCTTTTATATAACTGTTTTTGAATATACAAAGTTCAATATCGGATTTACGATGGGAATGGCCGCCTTTACAGCGGCAGTACTTGGCGGAATTGGAAATATTAGAGGAGCGTTTTTCGGTGGATTGAGCCTAGGTCTTCTTGAGGTCTATGCCTCGGCGGTACTAGGCACTCAATGGAAGGCGGTTACCGTCTTCGTGGTACTTATATTAGTTCTTCTCTTTAAGCCAAATGGATTATTTGGTGAAGCCGTCCAGCAGACGAGGGCATAAGAATATGAAAATACGAAACTTCTTCAACCTTCGTGACTTTGGTGCTGGAATATGGGAGCGATCTAATCGCCTGCAGCGAACAAGTATTGCGCTCGGTTCCATTTTATTAGTTGGCCTCCTGCCTTTTGCAGGCGCTAGCTTTTTAGCAACCCCCATTGCATCCTATGACGCTGTTCTGGTTTATCCTGTCGGAGTCTTTGTATTAATGGCACTTGGCCTCAATATCGTTGTAGGAAAATCTGGAATGCTGGATTTAGGATATGTAGCATTCTTTGCAATTGGAGCCTACACAATGGCGCTAATGGGCACTCTGACCAGTTTAAATACCTGGGAGATCATGCCTTTTGGAATTGCTCTTGCAATGGTGGCAGGTGTATTACTTGGACTTCCCACTCTTCGCCTTCGAGGTGACTATTTAGCGATTGTAACTTTGGGCTTTGGTGAAATCGTTCGGCTGATAGCTCTCAACTCATCGTGGACTAAAGGTCCAAATGGAATTGCAAATATTCCAATGCCACCGAATATTGGACCTCTAAAGTTCAAACTAGAGGATCAAAAGGTTTTCTTCTGGGTAGTTGTAGTCATGATCTTGTGCACGATTTGGATGATTCGTCGACTTAGTATTCGTCGCCCTGGACGAGCATGGGAGGCAATTCGACAGGATGAGGATGCAGCCGAACTCATGGGCGTACCAACTCTTAAATATAAGATTTGGTCCTTTACATTAGGAGCTGCAGTTGGTGGCGCTGCAGGCGTGTTGTATGCATCTAAAAATCTATTTATCGCACCTGAAATGTTTACTCTTAACGTCTCAATTTTGATTCTTTCGTGTGTTGTTTTCGGGGGAATTGGAAATATTTGGGGAGTTGTAGTTGGTGCGACGATTCTGGGATATTTACCAGATCGAATCCGTTTTATCTCTGATGCACGTTTATTAGTTTTCGGTACGGTTCTAGTTGTTGTCATGAACTTTAGGCCTGATGGTCTCTTGCCACGTAAGAAGCGCGAGAAAGCAATCGTCAAAAGTGAGGTGAGCGCCTAAATGTCTGAGGTCCTTCTTTCAATTCAAAACTTAACGATGAAATTCGGTGGAGTAACAGCCCTTGGTGATGTCAACCTTGAGGTTAATAAGGGAGAAATTCTGGCGCTCATTGGTCCAAATGGAGCGGGCAAAACAACAGTATTTAATGTGATTACCGGCGTCTATAAGCCAACAAAGGGCTCAATTACCTTTGACGGTATCGCGCTGAAAAATCAAAAACGTTTTCAAATTACTGGGTTAGGTATCGCACGCACATTTCAGAATATTCGCCTGTGGGGAGATATGACTACTCTTGAAAATGTCATTACCGCGACCGATGTTCACAAAAAGAGCGGACTCGTAGGAGCGCTCTTTGGCCTACCACGAGCACGCCGCGAGGAAAGAGAGAATCGCGCAAGGGCACATGAGATTTTGAAATTCATTGGAATCGATGAGTACTCCGATCGATTGGCAAAGAATCTTCCATATGGAGTTCAACGTCGATTAGAAATCGCACGCGCAATGGGAACCTCTCCAAAACTATTGCTACTAGATGAACCGGCAGCTGGCTTTAATCCTGCAGAAAAAGTTGAGCTGGCTTCGTTGATTAAGAGAATTCGGGATGCTGGGTATACCGTCTTGCTCATTGAGCACGATATGTCACTGATTATGGGAATCTCGGATCGCGTGGCGGTTTTAGATTTTGGTATCAAAATCGCTGATGATCTGCCAAGTAAGGTGCAAAACGATCCCAAAGTTATTGAAGCCTATTTAGGAGTACCAGCAGATGCGTCTTGAAATTAAAGATCTTCACGTCCACTATGGCAAGATTGAAGCTATTAAAGGAATTTCTGTCGTAGTTAATCAAGGCGAAATTGTTACTTTAATCGGTGCTAATGGCGCAGGAAAAACTACAACGCTTAAGACAATATCGGGTCTTCGAAAAGTCTCAAGTGGAGCGATCTTGTTCGACGGTCAAGATATCTCTAAAGTTCCAGCTCATCAGAGAGTAGATCTTGGAATCTCACAAGCCCCAGAAGGCCGCGGAATTTTTCCTGGCATGACTGTGTTAGAAAATCTTGAGATGGGAAAGTTTCATCGCAAAAATCGTCGTCATGAGATGAGTGAAGATCTCGATAAAATTTATGCTCTTTTTCCCCGATTGAAGGAGCGCACATATCAGGCCGGTGGCACTTTATCTGGGGGAGAGCAGCAGATGTTGGCAATTGGCCGCGCATTGATGTCTCGACCAAAGGTTTTACTCCTTGACGAACCGTCAATGGGACTTGCACCTCAGATGATTGCAAATATCTTTCGTATTATTACTGAGATAAACAAAACCGGTGTAACTATTCTGCTCGTCGAGCAAAATGCCCAACAAGCTCTGCAACGAGCACATCGAGCCTACATTCTGGAGACGGGTAATGTGGTCAAAGAGGCGGCAGCTGCCGATCTTCTCAACGATCCAGCGGTGCGCGAGGCTTATTTAGGCACAGGAGCGCACAGCTAAGGTTTTAACGTTCTTCCAATATCAAACAAGTAATTCGCGCCGTGCATGTTCGTTCACCTTTATCATTAGATATGACAACATCGTAGGAACAGATTGTCTTTCCAAGGGATATTGCTGTGGCGACAGCGGTGACGATTCCATCTGTTGCCGATTTATGATGCGTCGCATTAATATCAAGTCCAACAATCATCCGGTGCGGACCTGCATGAAGTGCTGCACCGACGGATCCAACGGTTTCAGCTAAGACAACGCTAGCGCCGCCATGTAATAGTCCAATCGGTTGAGTATTTCCCTCAACTGGCATTGTGGCGACCAGCCTATGCGGAGAGGCTTCAATAATTTCAATGCCCATCTTTATGCCTAATGCTCCTCCACCGCGTTCTTGAATAATTCTTAGGAATTTATCTTCGCTCATGCTGCGTACTCTACCGTGCAACCTACAATGAGCACATGAGCAAACGCCTATTACTAATCGATGGGCATTCAATGGCATATCGTGCCT
This sequence comes from Candidatus Planktophila sp., assembly GCA_030681675.1. Taxonomy (NCBI): domain Bacteria; kingdom Bacillati; phylum Actinomycetota; class Actinomycetes; order Candidatus Nanopelagicales; family Candidatus Nanopelagicaceae; genus Candidatus Planktophila; species Candidatus Planktophila sp. The sequence goes on along the minus strand of JAUXRP010000014.1, from coordinate 4,544 downwards.
TTTTCGCACTTCCCGCAGAGAACTTCACAACCGCCACTGGGCAACACACCAATGCTATATATGGCTTTGCAACAATGTTACTCTCCTTACTCACTAGCGAAAAACCGACACATGTAGCAGTTGCCTTTGATGTTTCGAGAAAAACTTTTCGCTCCGAGATATTTCCAGAATACAAAGCGAATCGCTCGAAAACCCCCGATGAATTTCGCTCTCAGATGTCGTATTTGCACGAGCTCGTAAAGGCTTTTGGGATTTCGAGTTTTGAGGTTGATGGATATGAGGCCGACGACATTTTGGCAACGATTGCTAAACGTGCAGAGCGTGAAGGCTTTGAAACGTTGATTTGTACAGGAGACCGAGACTCTTTTCAATTAGTCAATGAAAAAACCACGATCCTTTATCCAAAGCGTGGGGTTAGTGAAATGGCACGTATGACTCCAGATGCAGTTCAAGAAAAGTATGGAATGTCACCGGCGCATTATCCAGACTTTGCCGCACTACGTGGAGACCCGAGTGATAATTTGCCGTCTGTACCAGGGGTGGGCGAAAAAACTGCTGCAAAATGGATAGTTGAGTACGGCTCGCTCAAAGAGCTCATTTCCAATGCAGAGAAATTGCCTGGCAAATCCGGTCAATCGTTCAGGGATTCAATCGACAGCGTGATGCTCAATAGTGAATTGACGGCACTAATTACTGATGTTCCTTTTGATTTAAATATCGACAATCTTGCTTGGACAGGAGTAGATGAAAATCGGACTAATCCACTCTTTGATGTACTAGAGTTCAAAACTCTCAAAGATCGAATGAAGCCAATTCTTCTGAAGAGCACAACTGCTCCTGTTCTCGAACCGGAGTTCTCACTCTTTGCCGATGAGATGGCTGAAGGAGTATTAACACCAGAAGAGGCCGATGCCAGAATTACGAGCCACAATGGCCCAATAGCGGTTACCTTTTCAATTCGTGATGAAAAACTTCATAGATATGCTGTGGCGTTTTCTCCAGAGGAAGTTTTCTTAGTGCATTCATCCTCTATGGGCAGTTGGGCAATGGATATCGGTGTTAAAAAGATTGCACACGATGCAAAATCCTTGGCACGGAACAATCCATTTGTAGGAATAGAGTTTGATACTTCGATAGCTGCATATCTTGTAAATCCAGGTGTGCGCGCGCAAGAGTTTAAAGACTTACAAGAGCGATGGGGCGATGGCTCGTATATCAATACAGCCAGCCCTGAGCAAGAGTTATTAACATGTGCACGAGCGTTATTCTTTCTCCGCACCTCACTTACTCGCGAGTTAACAGAACGCGGATTACTCGATCTCTTTAATACGATGGAACTTCCAATAGCCGAACTCTTGGCCCGCATGGAAAATATTGGGATCGCTGTTGATAAAAAAGAGTTAGAGAAATTGCAAGCCTTCTTCGAAGATGAAGCTGCGCGCGAAACAAAGCTGGCCCACAAATCGGCAGGGCATGAATTCAATGTCGCATCTCCTAAACAACTCCAGGTAGTCATATTTGACGAGTTAGGATTGCCTAAGACTAAAAAAATTAAGACTGGTTATACGACTGATGCCGAAAGTTTGGATTGGCTACATCAAAAGACTGGTCACGCGCTTTTAACCCATCTTCTGCGAATAAGAGAGGTTAAAAAGCTTGGCTCAATCGTTGAGGGGTTGATCTCTGAAATTGCGATCGATGGGCGAGTACATACTCATTTTGGCCAGACTGTGACTTCAACGGGTCGCCTTTCATCTACTGGACCTAATTTGCAGAATATTCCAGTTCGCACAGAAGAGGGTCGCACGATTAGAAGCGCCTTCATTCCAGGAAATGGCTACGTAGCGCTGCTGACCGCTGATTACAGCCAAATTGAAATGCGCATAATGGCGCATCTTTCCAACGACGAAAAACTTTTATCTGCATTTGAATCGGGAGAAGATCTGCATGCAACAATCGCTGCAGTTATTTTTGGAGTAAATGCCAATGATGTGGATCCAGAAATGCGAAGGCAGATTAAAGCCATGTCCTATGGCCTTGCCTATGGACTTTCATCGTATGGCTTGTCGGCACAGTTAGGAATTAGTCCAAGTGAGGCGCAAGGGTTAATGGATACGTATTTTCAACGATTTGGCGGAATTCGTGACTACTTAAAAACAGTTGTTGAGGATGCAAGAAAGGTGGGTTACACGCAGACAATCATGGGACGCAGACGGTATTTGCCGGATTTAATGAGTGATAATCGTCAACGAAGAGAGGTGGCTGAGCGAATGGCGTTGAATGCTCCCATCCAAGGATCTGCAGCTGACATTATTAAGTTGGCCATGTTAAAAGTGGACGCAGAGATTAAGAAAGAACAGCTTCAATCACGATTACTGCTCCAGATTCATGATGAGTTAATTGTTGAAGTAGTCAAAGGAGAGGAAGAGAAAATTACAACACTTGTAAAAAGTGAGATGGGCGCCGCCTATCCACTGAGAGCGCCATTAAATGTTAGTGCAGGTTTAGGTCTGTCCTGGCATGAGGCGGCGCATTAAGCAGTTAGGTAGTAATTGGTGAGTTTCCTTCCATCGCCTTAAGGTCCTCTTCATCACTTGGAATTCTATCGGCGGCAATTAAGCGTTCTTTTCCAATTGTCAGTATGAGGCTGCCTAGTCCAATGGAAACTGCAGTTAGTGCTAAACAAAACTGCGGAGAGATTCTTTCAGAGAGTATTCCCCCAACGGCCGCACCCAACGACATCACACTTCCCTCGACTGTCCAAAGCCAGGCCATATAAGAAACTGCCGATCCCTTTGGGCGAACAGCCTCCATGACTTCCCAATAGAAAACTTGAATTGCACCCCCAACGAAACCAAGGAAGGCGCCGGCAATTGCCATGGACCACCCTGGATATGTAAATGCCATGGGTATCGCAACTAGAAACCAAATAAAGTATGTTTTACGCAGCGCCGATAGCGAAGATGTGCGCTTTGAAAGTAGTCCTGCAATTAATCCGCCGATAATGCTTGAGATACCCATAGCTGCAAATACCCAGGCCGTGCGATGAGCAACGTTTTCGATTGTTGCAAATGCCGGTACAGCAACATCAAAGAGTCCCCAGCCAAAACCGATGAATGATCCCTCAAGCATCATTAATCGAAGTGCAGGGCTACGCCAAAGAGATTGTGCGCCACGCTCTTTCTTTTCCGGTTTCCAATCTCTTGAAACCGGTGCAATTGCTAAAGCACCGCCGCCTAGCGCCATGAGAATCGCAGCAGTGACTAACGGACTTCCTGGAAATTTAGATAAAGCCAAAGATGTCGCAATGACTGGACCAATAACTCCAGCTGTGTTCATCACCGATGTATCAACTGCATAAGCGGTACGAAGAAAATCTCCAGGAACTATTGTTTTCCAGAGAGGGCGCACAGATAAATTTATTGGTGGTGCGGTTAAACCCATAATGGTTGCCATTACGAGAATGAAGGTTGCTGAATGGGAGATATTGACCAATACCATCATCGATGCATACCCGGGTACGAGGACTCTAAGCGGCCACTTTTGTCCGTATTTATCGATTATCGATCCACGAACTCCCGCGGTAAATGAGCCCGCTAACGAGTTTGCTCCTATAACCAGACCTGCTAATGCAATCGATCCCGTCTCCTGCTCGGCTTTAAAAAACAGCGCTAAACCGACCATTCCGTAGGCAACGCGCGCAGGAAAGGCAGCCAAAACCAGAACCCACACATTGGGCATGGCAAATAATTGGCGGTATCGATTCATAATGATGACAAGTCTAACTAAAGAGCGAGATTCCCGGGGAGGATTTGCCCTTAAGTACAGGCAAACCGTAGCCTTGCCCTCCAGCCGCGAATGCGGGAACTTCTATTCATCTATCCCTACGGAGCACACTTGTCTACAACACCAGTAATTGCAGTAAATGACATTGGAACAGCAGCTGATTTTCTAGCGGCAATCGAAGGAACAATTAGAAATTTTAATGACGGAGATCTCGTCACCGGAACAATCGTTCAAGTTGGTCGCGAGGAAGTTCTCGTTGACATCGGATATAAGACGGAGGGTGTAATTCCTTCACGCGAGCTTTCAATTCGCCACGATGTAGACCCACATGAGATTGTAAAAGTTGGAGAAAGTATTGAAGCTCTTGTTCTTCAAAAAGAAGATAAAGAAGGTCGTCTCATCCTTTCAAAGAAGCGCGCACAGTACGAACGTGCATGGGGAGACATCGAAGGCAAGAAAGAGCGTGACGAAGTTGTCATCGGAACTGTTATCGAAGTTGTTAAGGGTGGACTTATTGTTGATATCGGACTTCGTGGCTTCTTGCCAGCATCCCTTGTTGAAATGCGTCGCGTCCGTGATTTAACACCATACATTGGTAAGCAGGTCGAGGCACGCATTATTGAACTAGATAAGAACCGTAATAACGTAGTTCTTTCTCGTCGTGCCTTCCTCGAGCAGACTCAATCAGAGTCCCGCACGACATTCCTTAATCAGCTTCAAAAGGGTCAAGTTCGCACAGGTGTCGTTTCATCGATCGT
>JAUXRP010000013.1 GCA_030681675.1 Candidatus Planktophila sp. | reverse complement strand
AGAACAATACATTCACCTGCGAATGCTCAATGATGGTTTTCTGATAACACCATTCCATAACATGGCCCTGATGTGTCCCGAAACAACGGTGGCCGATGTCGATGCACATACCAAAGCCTTTCGCACAATGTGCGCCGAACTAGTGCAGTGATAGCCTGACTGTAAAACAAAACGGCCCAAGCGATATAACTTTCGTCAGTGATCTCTCTTGGGCCGTGGCTCAAGCGGTTTAGCTTTCGCCAATACTCGCTATATTGCCGTTGCACAAGCGGTTTAGCCTTCGCTAGTGATCGTTCATGTGCCTTATGGAAAAGATTACACTCCTTCCCTGCAATGTTGCAACTGTGGAAAACTCTTTATTTATGTCGGTGGCATACAAAATAATGCGCTTGTGTCCTTAGATACTCGCTTAATTGAAACGCAACTTCGCGGTTATTGACCATCTAAAAATGCGAAGGCCCAAGCGATTTAGCTTGCGCTAGGGATCTCTCTTGGGCTTTGACTAAATACTAGTTGTTATGTCTGACGAAATCAAGTGTGTACAACTCAGATTAAATGTCAGTTGTCGAGTTCATGATTGGAATATGGGTTCGGTAAAAGATTACTTAGAGTTACATAAACAATTTGAATTTTCATATTTTCTGATTGGATTACTCGAAGTTAGCTTACGTAAACAAATCCCTCTTGCTCTTGCCAAAAAATTGATCAAAGACGACAGATTGAAATGGCACTCTGGGCTTCAATTGAACGAACAAGGCCAGAAATCGCTTAAATACGCTTTAAATATGAATAGGGAGTCTCCAGAAAATTATCTCCCACTTTCATTTTGGCGTTTCCTACTCAGCAATAGGAACTATGGGCCATTGTGGTTGCCAAGTTTGCATACGGTTTTTTCTGGAATTTCTCTCCCTAAAAGAATCGAGAGTTTCAAGACTGTTGACAAGAACATGGATACAGCATTGAGGCTTCGGAATAATGTTGCTCACTTTAACGTGGATGCGGTGAGACATATGCCCTTTTCCCAAGAGAAAACTAGATGGCTACTGATCAACTTGGGAATAAAGCCGCAATTACTTGTTCGATCAGGCCAGTATTATAGGAAATTGACTTAAGTATTCACCACCATCCTGCTAACCTGCCGTTCATGGTTTACGATGTTCAGAAAATTCGCGCACATTTTCCCTCGCTGAATACTGGCTTAGCATTTTTTGATGGCCCTGGTGGAAGCCAAGTACCTGATGTAGTCGGTGCTGCGATTGCCGATGCCATCACGAGGCCGATTTCTAATAGGAATGTAAATACTGAATCAGAGAAGAATGCCGAAGAGATTGTTGTTGAGTTTCGCAAAGCTGTAGGCGATTTAATTGATGTGGACCCAGGAGGCGTCGTTTACGGTCGCTCATGGACACAGTTGAGTTATGACTTTTCACGTACATTGGCCAAAAAATGGGGGCCTGGAGATGAAGTCGTAGTAAGTCGCCTCGATCATGATTCAAATATTCGTCCTTGGATTCAAGCTGCCGAAGCCGTTGGTGCAACGGTGCGTTGGGCAGAATTCGATGTTGAAACATCGGAGTTAAGCGTTGAGGCCGTTGAA